>JADJVV010000032.1 GCA_016710435.1 Hyphomicrobiales bacterium
GCAGTGCCCCGTGGTGGGGCTGCCGGGCGGCGTCGTCAGGTCCTTGTCCTGTACCAGCCAGTGGCGGCGCTGTGCCCCTGCAAGCGCATCGGCCTTGAAGCGCTTGCCGTCGGCCGAGACAAGGCAGGTCAGCCCGTCATGGGGCGTCGTCGCATCGGTGGAATCGTACCAGAACACCAGCCCGCCGAAAGCGATGTGAGTGACGTAGCCAGGCGTCAGGTCCTGCGGGTCTTCGCCCTCGATGACGACATACAACGCCCGCTTCTCGAGCGCCTGTATCAAGCCGTCACGGTTCACCGGCGCCACTCCGGTGAGCAGCGTATCGAAGTCGGTATTCGCCATTGTTTATCCTCAGTTCACCCCGGCCAGCTCGGCGGGTGCGATGGTGAAGGCCTGCTCTTCGGACGCCGACCAATCGTAGATCGAGGCATCATACTCTTCCGCCTCGATCTCGACTTCGAACTTGTCGGGATCAAGTTTGCAGAGGTTGATCTCGAACGTGCCCCCAAGAGCAGCCAGGAAACCAACCTCGATATTGGCGACGTCACCAGCGTTCAGGCGCAAGCCCTCCATGTCTTCACGCCGAGACATCGTCTTGCCAAGGCGGGACCGCTCCATCGTTGCCTTGGCAATCCGTTGTGCCGTTTGGTGGGAGGCCGTGAAGGGCAGTGTGATGGTCATCTCCTGGTCAACACCATCAGCAGCGACATAGGTGGCATTGCGGAGCACGGGCCCGTTTGCGGTCTGGTACTCCCGGTCTGGGGCAACAAACACAGTGCGGACCACATTGATCAGGCTTTTGCGGTCGCGGTGCTGCCGCACAGACATATCGCCTCGGGCGCTATCATCGTTGAAGGTCCATACCGGATTGCGCGCCACGCCAGACAGGATCGAATAGACGCCTGCTCGCCAGATCAGTTTGCCGAGATTGGCGGTCAGCATGTTTTGCACCACTTCGGCTGGATCGGTGGCCAGATCGACCACGCCGTTGATGGTGTATCTGGCCTCGACCTCACCGCTTGCAAGTGTCACGGATTCATTGTCATGGGTCGCCGCTATCTTCAATTCGGCGGTATCAAGACTGTCCCATGAGAGGTTACACCCCTTAGCATAGGTCAGATAGTGGGCAAGGCACAGCGAGGCGTTGTCGCTCCATTGCCAGGTTGCCGGATCGGAAATCGACTGCGCTGCGTCCAGAGGATCATAGACCTTCATGCCGCGCACGAGAAACTGCAGCTGCGGAGCGCCGCTACCCCAGTATTTTTCATGATCATCGGCGCTGGAGCCATAGTCGCACTTGAGCACGATGGTGGCATGGCCGCGCTGCCGGAAGGTGGAGGGCAGTTCGGGGAAGTCGGCGGCCAGGATGGGGTCGATCGCCTGGGTGTCGGTGCCGAGCCGGACACTGGCATAGACATAGGGCGTTGCCCCGTTCACGAAATTCGATGTGGAGACAGATCCCGTCCCGTCGAAGGCGATCAGCTTGCCGTTGATGTAGAACTTCTCCACGGCATCGATCTCATGGCTTGCCAGCACGATGCCGATGTAGAGATAGGGCGGCTTGCATTCGTAGAAGAAGATGGGGCCGCCAACTAGTGATTTGCCGTAGATCAGCCGTTGTGACGGCACGGCCTGCTGGATGGTAGACTTCTGTCCTTCATCAAGGCCACTGCCTTTGACCTTTGGCGCAAGCGCCTTGTTGATGGCGTATGAGGCTCCTGAGAGCGCCACCGTCGTCACGACACTGCCGATGGTCAGGCCACCAATGATCGGCGTGGCGAGGAACGAGAGCAAAGGGGCGAAGGCGAGCGGTGCAGCAAAAGGCATCAGCTCACCCTCCAGGCCAGCACGGCGCGCCACAGCGGCACGCGAGTCACCCCACCACCGATGCGCGCCACCCAGGCGGTGCCGTCCGAAACGGCGAGCTGCGGGCCGATGATGGAAGAGATGACGCCGATCTCCGCCCCATCGAAGGGAAAGGCGACGGGTGTGAGGGCGGCGCGTCGGGACAGTTTCACCGCCGTCTCACCCAGGCCACCCGACGCATAGCGCCACATGGCGGCCGCGGCGGTTTCGGCGTCGCTGTACTTGCCACGCAACGGCTCCATCAGGTCGATGCCGTGGGCCGCCTTCACGGCATCGCAAGCGAAGGTGCAGCAGTCATCCTCGCCCCACACCGGCGCGCGGCCCAGGGCGTCGATGCAGGCAATGGAAATTGCTTCGATCAGTGTCATGTCCGGGTCCAGCTCACCTGCTTTGAGGCGACTTCGGTAGGGATGCGGTCGAAGCCGGTGTCTCCCGCGAAATTCACCTGCTGATCCTCGTTCGTGATATAGCGGGAAATGGGCCGCTGCCAGTAGAAGACGGCCGATGTGGCATTCAGTGTGACCACAGCCGAACCATCCTCCGCAATTGAGGTTGTCACTGTGTCAAGAATGCTTTCGTCAATCAGGATCGGGTCCGGGATCACGACGCCATTGTCATCCAGAAGCGCAAGCCACGCCCGCGCATGGCAACCGCGGACCGGCGTGTCCAGAAACTCACTCAACTGCGGAAAGTCGGTGACACCCGCGATCGTGTAGCTGGTTTCGGTGGTGCGGATTTCAGCAGTTTCCCCCGCGCCGGAAATGCGCCCAAGCCGGCCGACGCCGAGGAAGTCTCTTCCGTCCCACGTGAGAGTACCGGCCCCGCTCCAGAAATAGTGCGTGCCCGTTGTCAACTCGAACGCGGTGAGAAGTGCCGCACGCACGGACTTGCCATGCAAGGCATCATCCATGGCAATCGAGATGGACTTCACGGAATGTCCTCCACAAACGCCAGGGTGAAGGGATCATGAATGTTGAACGTGCGGTTCAGGATGTCGTCGTTTGGCACCAGTCGCATGGTCACCCTCGGCCGCCACAACGTCACGGCATCTCCTGTGGCCACACCGGCGCGAAGGCCCGGCAGGATATTTACGAGGGATTCCCCGGCCGCGTTTGACTGAGCTGCCGCCTTGACCTCGTAGAGGTATCCATTGATCCCGAACAGGTCACCACGCCGAAAGCACTCCTGAGACACAGGAAGGCCGCTCATGTGAACACGGCGTTCGCCCTTGGCAGCGGCCGTGACGATGGCCGGCGACCAGCCGTCTTCGAAACCAGTGCCGTCATCGAACAGAGTGCCGTCGGAAAAGCCGGTAACGCCGCCCGCGAGCGCCCTCGGGAACGGCCGCCACCAATCGAACAGCGCCACGGGTGTTGCCGCCCCCTCAAGGGCTTCGATGAAGCCTTGAAAGTCGATGCCGCTATCCAGGTCGCGGCTGTTCCACGTGAGATCGGCCCGCCATACCGTATCAAGCGAGATCGACTTGCCCGCGCCGGTGTAGGGCGAGGTGGAATACTGGTTGATCGGAGCCAGCCGGAACTTTCCGGACATTGGCGTGAAGTCCGAACTTCCCGGCCATTGCAGTGTTGTCATCCCCTGAACCCCGGATTGGCCGCCGCTTCGCGCTGATATGCGGAGATGGCACCCTTGTTGAAGTTCTTGCGGAGGTTCCGCACCTCCTGCGTGAGCACCGCGAGGCCTTGCCGGTCAGAGTTCGGCGCATTGATATTCACGGTCATTGCACCGCCGCCCGACGAGAGCGTCTGACCCGGTTTGGTGATGTCAACTCGTTCATTTGGCGACTTGCGGAACGCCACAAGCTGGCTGTCGATCCCGCCCGTGCCGCCGGGCATGATGGTCCCCCCCGAGGCGAAGCCGAACAATCCGCCGAGGAATGATTGACCGCCGGCCGCGCCGCCGCCAGCCAGTGCCTGGAACACGCTGTTGATCCCGACCTTTGCAAGGCTGGACAGCAGGTCCTTCAAGGCGTCTTTCAGGTCGAACGTCCCATTGAGCGCGGAATCGATCCACGACTGCATCTGGTTGCCGATCGTTTCAGCAAAGGCATTGCTGGTGTCTTGTGCCGTGGTGCGAACTTCGCCAAGCGCCAGGTCCATGTCGTACAGCGACTTCGTGACCTCCTGGACTTCTTTTGCCGGCGGCTTTGTTGCTGTGCCCCCGCCCTTGAGGGTCGCGGGCGGCAGAACCGGCGCAGGAGGTTTTCCACCGCCCCCTCCACTTCCGGATGTTCCTGGAAGACTGCCCTTGCCGTAGCTGTTCACGAACTGCTGGGAATAGCGGTTTGCCGTCTCCAGTTCCGCGTTGATGGCCGCGATCTTGGCCTTCAGGTCCGTCCAGGCACCTGCGGGATCGAGAGATGCCTTCGTGCCGCTCGTGAAGAAGTCCATGACGTAGCCATAGATGAGACTCATCTTCTGGAATTCGGCGGACGTCTCACGCACGATCGCCACAAGGTTGTTGAACATCACCCGGATGGCGTTGGTGATCCTTTCGGCATTGCTGCCGAGGTCGATATATTCGATGATCTTGCCTGAAAGATCGGCCAGGGATTGAATGAGCGCACCTGCAACGATCTGTGAAAGCCCTTCGCCCGCGGCCTTGAGTCGTGTCAGATTGTCGTTGAAATCCTCGGCGGCGCGCGCCGCTTCCTCGTTCGTGACAATACCGAACCTGCGGGCCTCCTCAGTGGCGCCCGCGATGGCGTCGCGTCCGCCATTCAGAAGCGGGATCATGTCCGCTCCGGCTTTGCCAAACAGGGCCTGGGCCAGGGCCGCCTTCTCTGCCCCGTCACTGTAGCCCCCGAACTTTCCGGCAATATCGGCAATGAGTTCGGCCGTAGGGCGCAATTTTCCATTCGCATCAAGTGCCGAAACACCGATTGCGTTGAGCGCCGCCCCAGCATCGTTTTTCCCGCCACCTGCAATCTCGGCCAGGGAGCGGTTGAACTTCGAGAGGTTAGACGAAAGCCCCTCAAGGCTCACGTCAGCAAGGCGGGCGGCATATTCCAGTCCGGACAGCTGCTCAACCGGGATGCCGATCTTCTGAGCGGCCTTCCCCATCTCATCCATGTGATCGACGGCCGCCCGGATCGAGGATGTGATGGCGCCAAATGACAGCGCGGCAACTGCCCCGGCCGCGAATGCCTTGATGCCGGCACCGAGAGTGCCGAGCGTGCTCTGCGCGCGCTTCGCTCCATTCTGGAACTCGGCGCTGTCCATGCCGAGGTTGACGCGAAGTGAACCGATGACAGCATTACCGGCCATTGAACTTCACCAACTCTTTTGGGTCACCGCCGAAAGCCAGAAAGATGGCCTTCATCTGTGCCAGTTGAATTTCAGATGACTGCTTGCGGGGCGGCGATCGCCGGGGTTTTTTCCCGCTTTGCATTTCATGAAGTTTGGGCAACTTCTTGGAACGTCCCAGGGCTGCGATGTGCCAGGCGGTCCAGGCCCTGTCGTCCTGTTCACGCACGAGGCGCGTGATGGTGGCAGTCATTTCCCGAGCGATCTCGGCGGGAGTCAGCATCCAGAAGCGGCCCGGTTCCTGTCCGATCTCCACCCAATCAGAGTGAAGTCGCGGCCAATCCCAGCCCGCTCCCGCTACAGAGGGTTTTCCGGTGACGCCTCCCCGGCATCCTTCGGGAAGGTGACGGCGACCAGCTGGGCGATTTTCAGCACGGCAACCTTTATACCTACATCATCGATGATGGTTCCAGCACCCACGAGCGTGATGCCCGGAACGCTCTCGGTGAGAGCTGCCCAGACAATCGCCCGCACGCTTCGGAAATCGACACTCTCCAGACCCGAGAACACTTCCGGCGCGCTGCGCTGAAGCACGCCTTCCAATTCACAAAGCGCATTGGCCGACAGCCGCATGGTGTAGGCCCTGCCGTCTGCCTCGAGGACGACTTCGCCACGATGCTTGTTCGCCATGTTAAGATGCCAGCAGCGTCGGTTTGCCGGTCACCTTGAAGGTGGCGCTCGCCGTCATCTTGTCATCAAGTGGAACTGTTGCCTCATAGGCCGTGACGATGGCGTCAAACTGCACTTTCACACCGCTGGCGTGCCTCACCTGGAAAGCTCCTTCCCGGCGATCATGGCGGCCACGATCACGTCAGAGGCCGAGGGCACGAAATTCAGTTCGATGGTGACTTCACCGGCATCCATCAGGCCGGGGATGTATTCCCGGAAGGTGTCGGGGCTCGCCATGTGCGTGGCGTCCACTGCGTCACGTGAATAGCCAGGCCATGTGATGTTGGTGACTTCCGCAACATCAACATAGGCGCTGCCGCTGTAGATGGCGAAGGATGAACCGTAGCCGATGGCTGCGCTTGTCATTTGGTCAATCTCCTATTTGTGCCAAACCATGAAATCGAGTGAGACCCCGTGCAGATCGGCGGGGGATTCGTCATCATCAATCAGATCGCGCTCAGCGATCAGAAAGATGCCGTCGAATGTCGTTGCACCTTGCGTGCCACTATAACCTGACAGCACCGCTTCCACTGCCCGCGCCACAGCCTTTGCGCTGGCATATGTGCTGCCGTAGCAATCAACCTGAACGCGGCTTTCCACGAGGCCAGTTGCGCCGCTCAACTTGTAGTCGCGGACCCCGGAAATGCGCCGCAGGATGACGTAGGGGAGCCCGCCGGCGGCGCGATCCTATTCCAGTTCACGCGGGCGGAAACGAGGTCTGACACCCCGGTCGATGCCAGCAGAAGCGCGATCAACGACTCTTCCACGATCAGCCCCCAAGTTCGTGTGCCATCAGCGCAGCCATGGATGCGGCATTTTTCACCGCCAACGACTGTCGCTTGCTCTTTGCGATACGCTTTGCCGTGGCGATGATCTCGCCAGCCAGCTCTCGTCGGCATATCGCAAGCGCGTTCATCTTCTCGGCATCCCATGCCGGCCGCAGGTAAGGCTGCGGCGCCTGTTTCACGGAACCGAACTCCTGCACGATGGCCTTGATTGCGAAGCGCTTCGACTTCGCCTTCTCGGGGCCAACAAATGCCATTGCGAATGTACCGCCACTGGCATTGCGCCTGGCATCGCGCATCGCGGCGAGGGCCTGCCCTTTTGATCCGCCACCTCTCATCACCTCCGCAAACTCGGCGCGGCCCACATTGTTGCCGATCCGCGTTCCAACCTTGATACTGGACCGCAATGCTCCTGTTTCCACGGGAGCATTGGCCTGGGCGGCGTTCGCAATCGGCTGTGCAGCCTTTGCAAGGGTGCGCAGCAAGGTGCGTTTGGCGGCAGCTTTGGACAGCTGCCCGAGAGCGGCATCCAGTTCCTTGAAGCCGGTCGCCCTCATGTAGAGCTTCACGGATGTTCAGCCCTTGCTGTTGCCGTAATCTCGTAGCCTTCCCGGCGGCCAATTTCCTTGACACCGTTCACGTCGAACAGGCGGTCTTCAAACTTGATCCGGTCACGCGGGTCCACCGTGGCGGCCATTGCGGAATGCCGCACCGTGAACCGGTATTTGGAAGTGGCGAGGGTTTCCCCTGCCCGCTGCCGCTCGCCGTCAGAAACCGGAACTGCCCCCGCCCACACAGTCGCCATCGGGTTCCAGGTCGGCAATTCCTCGTTGAAGGAATTGCGCGACACGGATGCCCGGAGGATCGTGATGCGTCGGTCGAGACTGCCCGCTTTCATGGCTCTTACAGCGCCACACCGCTTGAAGTGATGTTCACTTTGAGCACGGTCGTGCTCGTGGCAATGCCAATCACGGACGGATATTCACCGCTGGAGAGATCAGCCACAGCACAGATGCCCCCGGCCGTGTCGCTCAGATAGTAGGCGACACCCGCAGTCAGGACCGCATTGAGGGTGATGTTGCCGGATTTCAAAACCTTGATGGGCTGGCCACTCGCACCGCCGTTGAGGGCAATGCCCTGCGGCGTGCGAATAGCTGCTGTTGCGCCATTGTTGTCAGCAAGCTTCCACGATCCGTCGGACGTGTCCTTGTAGAGCACCTGGCCAGCGGTGGCGGCGGCACCAAGGACACCGGCCTCGGTAATGGCGTCAGCAGCGGCGAGAACGCTGGTGGCGGTGATTGAAATGTCTGCCATATGTCATCTCCTTTGAATCGTCGGTAAATTATCGCAACGTCCGCGCAGGCGGCACCTCACACGAACATGATGCGGTAGGACGAGATCAGCGCCTTCACGCCCAGCGGCAACTCCTCAAAGCCGCCCTCGCCAACCGCTTCGCGGTTTTTATGCCAGTGTGCGGCGAGCAGCTTGATTGCGTGCTTGATGTCGTCGGGAACGCTGGTGGCAGCAGCGCCAAATCCCGCCTTCCAGGTGACGGTGACGGCATCGGGCCGTGTTGCCGTGGCGGGCCAGCTTTCGCCCGCCTTCAACGCCACGAAGGGCCCGGCATAATCGGTGTAGCCGTCGTAGATGCCGGCATCGGCTGTCTGGGATGCACCGTCTGCGTCGTAATAGGTGATGCTCTCGATAGAGATCAGGTCGCCCCGCGCCAGCTGCAGTACGCCACAGCACTCATCGAAGCTCTGCACCATTGTCTGGGATACAAAAGCGCGGCCCGAGATCTGTTCAAGATGCGTGATTGCTGCCTTGAGCAGCGTCTCCAGGTAGCCGTCTTCTTCATCCCAGTCAAAGCGGGTCTGGGACTTGAGTTCAGCGACCGTGACGGCCAGCACCGTCGGGGGCGCCGTGATCCTTGCGCGCAGCGTCATGGTCTCACCCGATCTTCGACAGCAGCGGATAGAGATCGCAGGTCACGACGCTGCCGTCGGCATTGCGGAGCGTGAGCAGGCCCTCCTCCGAGACGTTCATCGCCACGATGGCGGGACCGGGGTCACCACGTTCCCCACGCTCCCCTTGTGGGCCGGGCTGGCCGCGCTTTCCCTGCGCCACCATGAGCTGCCATCCCGGACCCGGACATGGGCCCGGATCATCCCTGAGGGCAACAAAGGAGGCACCGTTGAGCGCGACGACATCGAGCGCCGCATAGATCGCATCAGCCGCATGGGTGCCACAGAACCGCGTGGCACGGCCATCGGCACCGTCCCGTCCGGCCGCCGCCAGCACCTGCCAGTCGTCATGCGGCGGCGCCTTGCCGGTGTCGTGCCGCGCCTGGAAGGTCGCACCCTCGAAGGTGACGACAGCCCCGGCATAATGGACGCCATCAGCCCAAACCTTGACCTGGGGCAACAGGCCGGCAGGCCCTTGCGGACCCGTCTCGCCCTTTTCACCTGGCGGCCCGGCAAGGCCGGGCTCACCCCGCACCCCCGGCAATCCCTGATCTCCGGTGACTCCCGGAAGTCCCTGTTCTCCCCGTTCGCCGGCGGCACCGGGCGCACCATCCGTGCCGTCGCGCAGCGCGGCACAGCGGGCGTTGATCCCGTCGATGGCCTGGTTGAATTCTGCCGCCTTGCCATCGTGCCACGCCTGGAGAAGTGTCCGGTCGGCCAGCATCTCGTGGCGCATGGCCACGATCGCCTTGGCAATCCGGTCGGCGGCGGCGTCAATGAAGGCTTTGAGCGTGTTTTGCTGTGAGCTCATCGATCTGCTTTCCGAAGTCGTCGAAGCTGCGCCCCGATGTGTCGTCCGCATTGCCGTCCGGCGTGTCCGCACCGTCGCCGGTGCCGTCCCCCTCGCCCGCAGGATCCGCTGCGGGGGGCGGCGGCAGGGCCTTGGCGGGATCGGGCGGCTTGAGGTCTGTTCCGTAACTCAGTGGCACCACCTGCTGCTGCACGCGCGGCATGCGGCCATGGCCCCCTTCGACGGCGGCGAGGTCTTCCTTCTCGCGCGCTTCGTCGGGGGAAAAGATGCCGGTGATCACGGCCCGCGACAGGCCTTCCATGCGCTCACGGAAGGCGCTGCGCTGCAGGGCCGCGGTGTCGAGTTCGAGGTATTCGCTGGGAAGGCCCCTCAGCCGGAAGAGCTGGCCGAAGGCCTCCTCGATGTGGTTGAGGCAGAAGCCGAGGCCCGACGCGATCCACGACTGCATCAGCAGTTCGGTCGAAGCGAAGGACGTGCCGCCCAGCCCCAGCACCTGCAGCGGCATGCGGAAGGCGAGGGCCACACTCTGGTCGCTGAGCTTCAGCAGTTCCGCCAGCTGCGAGTCGGACGCCTTCATGGTCTGCGGAACGGCCTTGAGGCCCCAGGCGAGGATCGGCGTGCCGCCGGCATTCTCGCCCTTGGTCTGTTCATCCCAGCGGGTGCGAAGTTCCCTGGCCTGCTCCGGCGTGAGCTGCTGGTCGGTTTCGAGGGTGAAGGAGGGCCGCGCCTGGTTGAGATAGAAGGCGACCTGCTGGTTGAGGGCGGCACCGGCCAGGGCGCGGTCGAGCACCGTGGCGAGGATCGGGCTTTCACCCTTCAGCGGATTGCGCGGCGTGTGCAGGCGCACATGCAGCACATCGCGGGCCGGGACCGGGGCGGAAAGGTCGAAACGGTATTCGGCCACCTCGTTGCCCGACAGGCGGTAGAAGATCGAGCCATCCGAGGCGGCGATAAAGGGCGCGCCGTGGCGCATGAGGTGCAGCTCGTCCACCTCGCCACGGCCGTTGCGGATGGCAACGGCGAAGGCTTCGCCGTCCTCGTAGAGGCGGCGGGTGAGGTTCAGCAGCAGGTCGGAAATTGTCTGGTAATCGTTGGGGCGCTGCAGGATGCGCGACAGGTCGGAATTCTCGACGCGCTCGCGGCCGCCATTTTCAAGTTTGCGCCAGTGCGTGCCGGGGCACATGGCCACCGTCTGGGCATAGGCCGAGACACAGGCCTCGACCATGGCGGTGCTCTCGCCATAGGGGTTCAGCGAATAGCCCATCTGCCACCAGTTCATGAAGCGGCCGGCGGAGGCCGAGAGGAATCCGCCCGTGAGGGCATAGGGCCCCGGACGGTATTGTCCCTCGGACACCGAACGCTTCAGCCAGGACGGCACAAGGCGGGAGAGCACATTGGCCACGGCGTCAGGCCTTCCTGGTCTTGTAGCCGCGCTTGGTATCTTCCGGCTTCAGCTCGCGGCCCTTGCTGGAAGGTGAAGGTGAGGCTGTGCGGGCGGCCTCCATCTCGTGCGCGTCCATGCCGCGCGAGCGCGGCACCTGGCCACGCATGGCGACGGCGGAACCGCTGGCATGGCGCAGCACGCCATCATCGCCCGTTGCGCATTCATTGGGATCGACAGGCGTGCCGTCGTCCAGGACATACCAAGTTTCACGCATGGGCGGGATCTCCGGTTGAAGGAACAGGGCGGCACGGCAACGGTGCCGCCCTGCGCGAGGTCAGGCGTCAGTCTTCGACGAGGATGTGGAATGCGCCGGTCTTGGCGTTGCCCCCCGATGCGATCGCAATCTTCACGCGGTCTCGGCCGAGGGCGATCTTGTCGTTCACGGCAACGCCGCCCGAGGCATAGAGCGCTGCAACGCCGGCATTGGAATGGGTGGCGCCGCGCGGGAAGCAGGCCTTGGCGGCGTTGACATTGGCTTCCGTCCAGATGGTCTCGGCCGTTGCTTCCGCAGTGATGGTGAAGTCGACACCATCGGTGAAGTCGGTCTTGACGTAGTGGATGGCGTGGATCTTGCCCGAGATGTAGGGCGAGTAAGCCGTGGCCGAGCCGTCCGAGGCCGTGGTCACGGAGACAACGTGTCTGCGCATGGTCATGGTGTGTGGTCCCTGGAAATGGGTTGCGGGTTTCATGGGTGGAAGATGTGGGGGATGGAGGGCCGCCCGTCAGGCCGCCCTCCGGCTGGTTACCAGGTGGTGGTGTCGATCCACTGCACCATGCCGGTGCGGCGCATCTTCCAGCTGATGTCCATGAGCATGCGGATGCCCACGCTGTTGGTCTGCCACAGGCTGCGCACCGGGTCGGCCGCGGTCGGGCCGGTGCCGCTCACGATCTCGAGCGGCGTGGTGTCTTCCATGTGGATGGTCGCCTGTTCGGAGACATCGAACTCCGGCGCATCGCCCGTCGCCGTGGCGAAGTCCGAGTTGCGGAGTGCGATGAGGCGGTTGGCCGTGGCGTGCGTCGACTCGATGAGCGTGACGCGGTCGCGGATCGCCTTGAACCAATCGGGGTTGCCGATCGGACCCTCCATGAGCGCGAGGCTCAGGCCCTGCGCCGAATTCATCACCACGGTGATGTTGTCGGCGGCATTGGCCGCGATGAAGGGCGCGAGCAGCGCCTTGAAGTCTTCCTTCACCGCCGCATAGTCGCCGCCGGCAAAGCCGTTGGCGGCAGCGCTCACGCCGTTCAGGAGACCTGCCGGACGGGCCGTCGAGGAGGCGACGGCATCGAGCAGCAGCGGGTCGAGCACGGACGAGGTATCCTCGAGGATGGCCTGGCGGACGAGCGCTTCGATCGCCGGCGTCGAACGCTTGGCCAGTTCCTTCGAGAACGGGATGATCACGCCCATCTTGCTGGGCGTCATCGTGGTCGCTGCCGTGGTGATGCGGCCGACGCGGATGGGCGAGCCTTCCGCCACGAAGCCGCCACCGGAGCCGCCCGCGGTGCGGCTGGGGATCGACACCGTGCCGGCACCATCGAAGCTGAGGCCGACGCCGCGATCACGGAGAGCGGGATAGATCGAGAAGCCGGTGAGCGCCGTCAGGAAGTCGGCATAGGCCGTCTGGATCAGTTCAGAGGCCCAGCCCGAGACGCCGGTCGTGCCCAGGGTCTGGTCGGCCTTGCAGATGACGGCGGTCGCTTCATGGCCGGGGTAGCGTTCATCGAGCACCCGCTTGATCTCCTTGCCCGTGATGAGCGAGATCGCATTGGCGACGGCGGCGCGCACCATCAGGTCGCGGCCCTTCACTTCCTTCTGGGCAAAGCCCAGCGGACGGCGGGCGATCGGCGGAGCGGCTGCGGCAGAACCGGCGGCGGGGGTGACGGGGTCGCGGCCGATCTTGGCCTCGGCTCCCTTCAGCACCGAGAGGGTGCGCTCGGCGGTGTCGACTTCCGCCGTCACGGCCTCGATCGCATCGAGGTCGAGATCATCGGCGGCGTTGAGTTCAGCCAGCTTGTCGCGCTTGCTGTTAAGGGCGTCCTGCGCATCGGTGATGCGCTGAGCGAGGGTCTTCATGATGTGTTGTCCTTTGTTGAGCGGGTATCGGGGTGATGCGGCCTGCCCGCCGCCTGGAGACACGTCCCTTCGCCTCGCATCGGCGTGCTCGCCAAAGGCCAGGGACATGGTTTCGGGTGAAAGGTTGAGCGACTTGGCAAGCGCCAGGGCCGCCGGATTGGCCGGGACCGAGACGAGCGAGCACTCGCGCAGCTCCTGCTTGATGTAGCGTTGCGGGCCATAGGGCCGGGCGGGGTCGAGTGGTTCCGATTTGACCGGCACGAATCCCACCGAGACCGCGCGCAAAATGCCCTGTTCCACAAGGCTGATCAGTTCATCGATGCGCGAACTCGTGCCACGGGCCGCGAGCTTCAGGCGGCCCAGCAGCTTGCCGCCCTCGACGCGCACGTCTTCCCAGATGCCGATCGGCCAGCTGCTGGCGTGGCTGAAGAGCGCAATGGGATTCTTCTTGAAGTTCCGGAGGTCCCAGCCCGACGGTTCGATCATGTCGCCATAGCTGTCGATCGTCGCGTCGGAGAGCACGAACTCGAGGCCGGCCGTCTGGCCGCTGCCGGTCTTGCGGATGATCATGGTCATTGCTCCTGCTGCGGCCCCGTCTCAGGCCAGCATTCCGTCGATTGTTGCCTTGGGTTCGGCGGGCTTCCAGCCGACGCCGAGCGCCACCACGCAGGCGGCGATGCCGTCGATCTTCTCCGTCGACTTGTCCTTGGCGGCCTTGATGTTGCCGGCCGCGTCCGAGGTGATCGCCACGTTGGAGGCCATCCATTCCAGAACCGGGTGGTGGCCGTGCTCGATCGCATGGCTCATCACCAGGCGTTCCAGTTCCTTCGAAGGCGCGTTGAGCGAGCCGAAGCCCTGCCGGTATTCCTCCACCGGCAAACCCTCGCCCTTGAGCTGGATGCTCAGTTGCGTGGCGTTCCACGGGTCGAACCCCAGCTTCTCGATGCGGAAGTCGGCCGCATCGCGGAAGATCTGTTCCTTGACGAAATCATAGTCCGTCACGTTGCCCGGGGTGGCGATGAGTGCGCCCGAGCGCTTCCACAGGTCATAGGGCACGCGGTCGCGGCGCGAGCGCACCGTGATCGCCTCTTCGGGCACGAAGAAGCGGCAGAGGATCACCGGCCGTTCGTTGCCGAGCGGCGGAAACCACAACACCAGTGCGGTGATGTCCGAGGTGCTCGCAAGATCGAGCCCGGCATAGCAGGTCCGGCCCTTGAGGCTGTTGCCCAACGTGCGCCAGGCTTCATCCGCCTTGCTGTAGTCCGAGCACTGGCGCCAGTGGTCCATGGGCAGCCAGCGCACCGCCTGTTCTACCCACAGGTTCAGGTGATAGCGCTTGAAGTCGTTCTCGAGGCGCGGGCTTTCCATGGCCTGCCGGCACTGGTCTTCGAGGTAGGAGAGCTTGAGCGAGGTGCCGAGGTTCGGGTTGGCCTTCGCCCAGATTGCCGGATCGGTCCAGTCGTCGTCCTGGTCGGCGCAGTAGATCACCACATAGGTCTCGGGGTCCTCGATGATGCCATCGCGGATCTTCACCGATGTGTTCCACAGCTCCCAGCCGAAGCCGACGCGCTCTCCCGCCGTCGAGATGATGAAGTCGAGGGGCTGGCGGCGTGCGCCCATGCCCTGGACGAGAAAGGTGTGCAGGCGGGAGTCGCGCCATTCATGCGCCTCGTCGCCGATGATGCAGTGCGGGTTCAGGCCGTGCTTGCCCTTGGGAATGCCCGAGAGCGGCCGCCACGATCCCATCAGGCTCGGGCAGAACAACCCGGTCTGGTTCGGTTCGATGTGCTGGGCAAGCTCCGGCGAGAAGCTCACCATCTTCGAGGCGCGCTCGAAGGAAATCTTCGCCTGGCTCTTGTCCGTGGCGCAGCTGAAGATCTGCGCACCGGGTTCGCCGTCGCCCATCAGCAGCATGTGGCCGATGCCGGCGGCGAGTTCGGTCTTGCCGTTCTTGCGCGGCTCCCACCAGCGCACGCGGCGGTAGCGGCGCAGGCCGTCCGATTTGCGCCGCCATCCGAAGATCTGGCGCACGTGATCGGCCTGGTGCTTCGACAGATAGAAGGGCCGTCCGGCCCACTCACCTTCCGTCAGGCACAGGTAGCGCGGGAAGAACTGCACCGCACTCTCGGCCAGTCCCGCGTCGTAATAGTATTCCATGGTTCAATGCGGACGGTTGAGAAAGCCGATCGGGCTTTCCCCAAGTCCAGCAGACTCCTTCGGCTTCTCCGCACCCTGCGGCTTCTCAACACCATCACCGAACAGGTCTCCGGGCGGCAGTTGCGGGGCGTTGATCAGCCCGCGCACGATCGACTGCCGCGACGTCGGGTTGAGGCCGAGGCGGTCCTCCAGGGCCATGATGTGCTGCTCGACCTTGAACAGCGAGGCGAAGAGCGGGTGCACGCGGAGCATCTTGCCGTGCTTGCTCGCCGTCTCGTAGTAGACATCCGCCTTCTTGCCGGTGAGCCGCTTCTTGATCGACACCCAGCGGGCGAGATAGACGGCCCAGCGGCCGAGGGCATCGGCATCGGTGGCGCGGATATAGCGCGCCGTGTTCAGCGCTTCGCAGGCGCGAGCGAAAATCTTCCGTTCCTCTGGTGAGGTTATGAAGGCCGGCGGCGGGATCCGCGCGATCGGCTCGTCGGATTGCCGCGCCAGATGGAGGCGGCGCTTCCCGGGATTGCCCTTGAGCGCCTTGATCTCATCCGGCAACGCCTTGCGCCCGCGCACCATCGCATCCTCGCTGTGTGAAAAAAAAAGTTTGAGCAATTT
>JADJVV010000033.1 GCA_016710435.1 Hyphomicrobiales bacterium
TGTACAAAATAGTACATTTTCTTAAAAATAAAAAAGAAAACATGATCAACCAAGGCGACGAGTCGTTAGAAGATTCTGACGCCATCAACGCGGCCGAGCAGTCGCCCGCACCTTCGCCACCAGGGTCGCCTATCGCGATCGAAGATCTCCCACCCCCACAGGCGCCGAGAGCAAGCCCGGCACCCCCTCCTAGAGCCAGGGAGGGTGAGGGGATGGTGATCGCCCCTCCAGAAAGCCAGACGACAACGCTGGCACCCAAACCCGCCCACGGGCCAACGGGGCAGACCCAGAAGAGGCCTGCTGCCCAGGACCCCCAGGGCAGAAGAGATGAGAGGGTTCCAGAGAACCCAGAATTGGAAAGGCTCAGGGGGGCTTTAGCCCATGAGCAGGCCGAAGCGGCCAAAATGAAGGCCTTGTACAGGCAGGAGAAGGAGGAGAATAAGACCCTCCGAGATTTGAAGAGGGGGGAGACTTGGACAGACCAAGTCTCCCACAAGAACAGCCGCATAGTTATGCGGCTAACCACTGACATCGTCAACGACAAAGATAAGTTGGCGTTGTGGGTGAAACAAGTGGAGTCATTGATCTCCACTAGCTCCTCATCTTGGAAAGGGGTGTTGTGGAGCAGGGTGGAGGATGAAGACTCCAAGATGGCCCTCCACAACGTCACCACTTGGGAGCAGTTTAAAAAGAGGCTGGGTTATAACGTTGGAAAGGACGTTATAACCAGCCATCACAGAAAACTGGTAACCGAGTTAGGAAAACCTAACAAGGTTTTCCAATTTGAAAACGAGGCCATCAAATATTTTGATGGAGTCTGGAAGGACTTGGTTGAGCCTGTGCTCCCAAAAGAAGTCCCGAAGGACAACTTTCAGGCTACCACTAAAGGGGCCTTAGTGAAGGAGGTGTGGGATGCAGCGGTAGAAGAATGCCGCAAAACCGCAAAGGAGGCCATCATAAAAGACCTCTTTATGAGTTCTTGTGGTCCCACCTTCAGGCTATGGCGGGATGAAACTCCAGCCCTCACAGCTCCCTTGGAGCAAGTGGTGGAGTTCGTCAAGAACGCCAAGGGATCCACGGGAGAAATAGCTCCCATTTCATTCAAAAGGCCGTTTGAGGCCAAAGAAAAAGAGGGCAACAAAAAGCCCAAAATTGAAAGGAGCCAGGGGCCTCCAACCCAGCAACCCCTACCATCAAAGAACAAGCCGACAAATCCGGCAAGTTCAAAAGAAGGGACCAAACCCACAAAAAAGGACTATGTGCCCAAATGCTTCAATTGTGATCAGAGGGGGCACAAAGTAGAAGAATGTCCTAAAGAAAAGGACCAAAAGAGGATTGACCAAAATATTGCTTTGGTCAAGAAGAAGAAGGAGGAGAAGAAGCTCCAGAAGGCAACTGGAGCATCAAGTAAGTCAATTTTTGACTTAGGTGCGATGGAGGAAATTCCTCCATTGGACCAAAATAGAATTTTAATTAATCCAGAAAAACTGGAAAAAGATTTAATTTTTGAAAATGGTAAATTAAAAACAATTTTAACCATTTCTCAGAAAAGACATAAAGCTGATGCCAAGGCTTGGATTGATACTGGAGCAGCAGTATCATTGATTTCAAAGAAATTTATAAATAAAAACACTTTTAAATCCTCCATTTGTAATGATGTTTTCCTTAAAGGAATTGCGGGAGCATCAAAAGTTAATAAAACTTTTCAAGGAATAGTGTCTATTTGTAATATAGACATTATGGTATCTCTGCTAGTATCAGATACCAATTTATTAAAAGATATAGATGTCCTAATAGGAATGGACATTTTAGGTGAGAAGTTGGGTTTAAATATACCCATCAAAGAAACACCTACCTTGTTTATTGTGCCAGCCACAGTACAAACTGGCCTAAGCACTCTGACTGAAGTAAGATCGACTTCTTCGCCAAGGGGCCATACCGAAAAGGCAAGTGCAAGGGCTTTAGGTCGTAGGAAGAGGAATTTGGACCGAAGTAAGATCGAGGGTTACCCGATTGACCCCCATACCGAAAAAGTCCTCACCTCAACTGAAGACTCAGTTATCTATAGAAGGCAGGCACATAAGAAAGTAGTTAAGGCTAAAAATAAACTTAATAAAGTTAAGAAAGGCCCACGAAAGTGGGAAAGAAACCTAAGAAAGAAGAAAGCACAGGAAGTGCTTAAATCTTATGTACTACCTGAAGAGGATAGTACTATTTTAAGTTTTAAAAGAAACTTGCTTGATAGAATCTTTGATAGAATCAAAAGTACATGCCATAACCAGCATTGTAACTGTAAAGATATTGCAGCTATACATGTGCAAGCTGTAATAAACACTAAAGATCCCATTATAGGGATTGACTGGAAAGATCTTCCAGACAAAAAACAACAGTTTGTACCCCATGAGTTAAGTGAGGGTCAAAAACAACAGATTAATAATATTAAAGACAAATTCCCAAATGTTTTTCAGGAAAATGTCTCTTTTGGAAAGGCTAAAGTTGAACCTTTCGATTTAAAATTAGTAGAGGGAGGTCAGAAATACCTCCAAGATCATAAACAGAAAGCTTTCCCAGTTAGAGGTGAGATGTATAACCACCTCAGGGTAGCTATGAAAGAAATGCAAGAAGCAGAGGTAGGCAATTGGAACACAACAAGTGTTGAGTACGCCTCACCTAGCTTCTTTGCTAAACAAAAAAGAAAGAATAAGCTACGCATGTGTGTAGCTTATAATGAGTTAAATAAAGTTACAGTGGATGATGTTTATCCACTACCACTCATTGAAGTGGTTATTGAAACTCTTAAAGGTAAAAAGTACTTTACCTTAATAGATTTAAGATCAGGGTTGGCAGTGCCCTATAAGTGAATTTGCCAAAAGGTTTATGGATATGATCACTTCTTGTGGTATATTTCAATATGAAGTATTACCATTTGGTGTTAAGAATGCACCATTATATTTTCAAAGGACTATGAATAATGTCCTTAAAGAAGGTTTAGGAGAGTATTGTCTAGTATATATAGATGATATAGTAGTATTCTCCGATACATTTGAAGAACACATTGAACATTTAAATAAGGTTTTTCATATGTTAGATAAAGTTAACCTGAAAGTTAATATAGAAAAGTGTAACTTTGCACTTAAACAATTAAGGTTATTAGGAAAAGTAGTAAACGGTTTTGGAGTTACTACAGATCCAACATTAATAAAGGACATGGTAGAGTTTCCACGTCCAAAAACTGCCAGACAAGTTAAACAGTTTTTAGCCCTTTTGGGTTATTACAGACATTTTATAGAGGGCTTTCAATATAAAGCTGCACCTCTTTATAAGTTGACTCATGATGACACCAAGTGGGTGTGGGATGAAATTCATGAGAAAACTTTTATAGAATTAAAAAACCTAATGGTTTCAGCTCCAATCTTGATGCACCCAGATTGGACAAAAGAATTTCATATAGCCACAGATGCCAGTAAAATAGGCATTGGAGGCATTTTAAGTCAAGCGGATGAAAATAATAAATTACATCCTGTGGCTTATTTTAGTAAAGTTTTGACAACCACACAACAGAACTATAGTACAACTGAAAGAGAAATGTTGGCTTTAGTTGAAGCCACAAGAAAGTGGAAGTCATTTTTATTTAATAGAAGGTTTGAAGCCTTCACAGATCATCAACCCTTAACTGGGTTGTGGAGAAATAAAGATCCACATGGTCGTATGGCCAGATGGCAAATGGAATTAGCTCAATTCCAATTTAATTTAAAGTACCTAAAGGGTAAACTAAATGTAGGCCCAGACTTTTTGTCTAGGATAGAAGAAGACACCCCAATAGGTGCAATAGTAAAAGTACTTGCAAAAAGCAAGCAAGTCCATCATGTAGAGGAATTAGCAGCATTTGAATGTGATGCTTTACCTAGTGATGAAGAGTGGTTAGAATTACAAAGAAAAGAAAAACCACTTCTTTCCTTAATAAATTATTTGAAAAGTAAAATCCTTCCTGATAAAAAGGAAGAAGTAAAGAAAGTTTTAAACCATGCACACAACTTTGAGTTGGATGCTAATGGTATTTTAGTAAGGATAACTAAAGTAAATCCTTATGATTTAAACCCTAGAATCAGAAGGGTAGTTCCCAAATCCCTAAGACAAAAAGTTGTTAGTTTATACCATGACAATTTGTGGAGTGGTAGTCATATGGGAAGGGATAAAACTTATTTAAAACTGAAACAAAGGTTTTACTTTGAAAATATGTTTCAGTATGTGTGCCTTTATGTAAGCACATGTCCAACCTGTCAATCAATTAAAGAACCTCACCATAAAAGAATGGGAGATGCAGGTTTGGGTATTATTGAGACTTCAGGGCCATGGGATTTGGTTTGTATTGACCTATGGGGCCCAAGAGTAAGAAGTGTCAAAGGCAATAAATATTGTTTAACAGTAATAGACTCATTTACAAAATGGGCAACTGCAATCCCACTACCCAGTAAGAAAATGGAAGTGGTAGCAGAAGAATTAGTAAGCAGGGTTTTTGCTGATAAAGGCATGCCTGCTAGATTACACTCTGATAAAGGTACAGAGTTCACAAACAGGACGTTGAAGGAGGTGTGCAGTATGTTAGGGATACAGAAAACCTTCACCACTGCTTACCACCCACAAGGAAACGCCTATGTAGAGAGAATCCACAGGTTCTTTCGCCATGCTATAACCTCCTTTGTGAGGGAAGACCAAAGAAATTGGGATAGCTTATTGCCAGGCCTTTTAATGGCATACAATGATGCTGTTAACACCAGCACAGGGCTATCACCAAACGTAGCATTTTATGGGAGGGCTTTGAATCTTCCCATGGAGCTACCAAAAGCACCCACAAAAGAGTGGAATGTAATGCAATATCAAGAGAAGTTGCAATACAGTCTTGCAAAGGTGCAAGATCATATAGTACATCAAATTGATGTACGAAAGAATAAGAATTCAGCAAAAGGGAAGGTCCATTTAACCTTTAATAAAGGGGACCTGGTAGCCATGTGGCAACCAAAGAATGTAACCGGTTTAAGTAAGAAATTGATCCCTAGCTGGCAAGGTCCCTTAGAGGTTGTGCATTCCACTCACCAAGGAAGAGTGTACTACCTAAAGAATACAGATGGGAAGGAACTACCTTATCCCATTTCTGTCCTAAGGTTAACTAGGTGGGCTGACCGCCAAGAATTACAAGACCTTGAAGATAAAGAGATGACTGACAATCTCAGTCTAATATCTCTAAGTGAAGAGGAAGTAGGAGGATATAATGAATCCGAAAACCTTCAAAGTATAGAACAGGATGTAAGTAGTAAACCGATGGTTACTAAAGAACCTGTTAAGAAGAAGGATGTAACTCAAAAAAGGAGTGAACCTTTTTCAAGGAGACTTAGAACAAAACCTCTGAAAGGTGGGTTAAGAAAGAGGGTATCAAGTGAGGATCCACTTGATATTTATATACCTTCAAAGAAGGTAACATTGTCTCCTAGAGTAAAGAAGAAGTATAACCTCAGGCAGAGAACTGTGGCAAGCCTGGAGGTACATAAGATCTATTCAGAAGGATCTTTGGGGATTTTCTCCATGATCTAAGTGGGTTTTACTTCTTTACCCAATAAGTTAGTAGAGTTTTATTTTTCTCTACATAGAATAAGGAAGAGTTTAATTTTTCTCTTCAAGTAAGGTTTTATATTTTTCCTTACACATGGTTTCAAGGGACGAAACCACTTAAGAAGGGGGTGATGTAATAGGGAAGTTCAAACCTCTAAAAAGTGAACATCCCATTTACATATTTAGAAGAAATCTCATTGAAAATTCAAGGAGTTTTTCATTGAGAATTCCCAATTCCGATAGGCCCGGATAGGGAGCAGGTTTATTTAAATATATTTTTGGAAAACCTGTTTATTTTTCATTCAAGTTATAAACCAACAAGAAGTCACCACCTATCAAGAACTAGCTCCAACGAGTAGTTAAATAAAAAAGGTTTAAATTTTAAAAGTTTTATTTATTTTATTGTTTGGGCCCTGACATGGTGCCTCACCCCACG
>JADJVV010000034.1 GCA_016710435.1 Hyphomicrobiales bacterium
CCCAGACGTTTTGTCTGTGATCAACACCACAGACTCAATTGCACGTCGATGGGGCACTTCTTTGTCTTTGCTGAAGAATGGCGCAGCAACCACTCCTCGCACTCTCTCGTCTTGATAGCGTGACAATTGGCGCAGAGCAGTTGAAACACGTCTGTGACCGTTCCATCCAAACACGTGCGGCGAATTTCCACTATCGAGTCTTTCAATCCGACGCCGCTGCTTTTTCTTAGCACGGCAGTCTTGTGGTCAAATTCAAGCGCGCGCACATCATCAAAGCCGCATCGGGAACAACACCCACCCAAAGCGTCGATACCAATTTGCCGCCAATGGCGGCGATGCTTTTGCGCTGATATCTTTTGCTTCTGCTTGCAGCGCATCACTTGATGCCCCGCGCCGTCTGCATCGCTTTGGCATAGCCCGCGTGAAACTCGGGGATGAAAGTCGCGCGGTAGACTTTGTCGGCGACGCCGTACCAGTCGAGGCGTTTCTTGTACGCGGTGTGATCGACGAAGATGATGATCGGCTTGATGCTCGACCCGGCCGCGAACTGGAAGCGCTGCCAGATGCCGGGTGGCAGCTTGCCGCCGCCTGGACGCCCGACGAAGTAGCTGTAGCCCTGCTTGGTCTTGGTGCCACGGGCCAGCTTGTCGCGCTTCTTCTTGTCCAGGTTCTTCGACTCGGTGCCGGACAGGTAGAACGCCTGGAAGTAGGACAACAGCTGCTGGATCTGCCCGCGACTGATGTTGCCGTACTCGTCGAGCTTGGCGGCGTCGCCCGGCACGGCGACGAAGTCTTTGGGCACGACCAGGACTTGCCGCAGCATCTTCTCGAAGCGTTTCACTGGCCGCGTGCCGCCAACGATTTGCGGCGTCAGGTAGTGCGGATCGACGGCGACGATCGACTCATCCTTGAGCCAGACGCGCGCCTCGAGGTTCTGCTTGGTGGCGTTCTTGGTGAAGATGGCGTTGAGCGTGTACGGCGTCGGGCGATCGAAGACGCGCTTCATTTCCTCGATTTCGGCGGCCTTGGTCGCCTTGGCGGTCGCGTCCAGAGCCAGCTTGGCGGCATACGGCACCTGGTCCCGGCGCAGGTCCAGGTTGCGGATCAGGGGCTCGAGGTCGTGGCGGATGTCGATCTTCATGGCGTTTTTCCCCTATTCATCGCCCGCCGCTCCTGCACATATTCCCAACCCGCTTCACATTCCCGGCTGCACCAGCGCAGGCCCAGCGCGAGCAACTCGCCGCAGTAGTGGCAGGCACCGCAGGCCGGCGGGCCTTCCGACTTGCGGGCGTGGATGGCGGCGTCAAGCTCCACCTCGATGTCGCTGTCGGCGCGGTCGGCGGCGTCGTTCAATCGTCGTCTCCCTCGCAGCCTGGATAGCGTTCGTAGCCTGGACACGCGCCCTTGCACGTCGCCTCCTGCAGCCGGCACCACAGAATCGGCTCGCTGCTGCCGGCGCCGAATTGGGTGCTGTGGCGGCAGCGCAGGCAGTGGGGCAGAGGATCTGGTGCGTCACTCACGCTGCTATTCCCAGCGCCTCTTTTGCGAACTCGATGGAGATGCTCGGATAGACGCGCCCAGCAGCCGACTCCTCCAGGATTTTGCGCGCCCATGCTTTGCAGTCCTTCCGCTTTCCTTCAAGGTAGCCGTCGAGAATCGCTTTCGTTGGCTCAGGAAGCTCACCGCGCGGCGCGGGCAAGTAGATCGTCGTCGCTGGCGTGTCGCGGAACTGCCGGCACAACGCAACGAATTCTGGACAGGTCGGCGGGAACGTCGAATGCGTTTTGCAGTGGTCCAACGCCCTGCGGATTTGCTCGCCGCTGATGCCGCCGAGATCGTCGGCCCATGTCGCCTTAACCGCCTCCATCGGCACGCCCGCCCAAAGTTCAAGCCAATGCTTGCCGTACATGGTCGCAAAGCGCGCGAACAGGCGATCGATCCACTGCTCAGGCAACGCGCTCGGATTCGCCCGTGATGTCGCGCTCGGCTCCCGGCTTCTGCTCACCACTTCCATGCCTGCCCCGCTTGAAAATGAAGTCCGCTACCTCGGCCCTGCCCTGCGCTGCACTGCCGTTGAGCTGCATCGGCGGCGCCCGTGGCGGGTAGAACGTCGCCCAGCCCGATTCGATTGCCGCCGAGATCATGGCCGGCGGGTCGTGTCCCCTGCTGCCGTAGCGTGTCGAGCTTGGCGATCTGCAGCCGCCCGGCCTCGCCTTCCGCTTTGCGGCCGCGGTGCTTTCGCCATCTTTCCCAATCTTCGGCCGCCAACCACTCAGGCAACGGCGCAGCCGGTGCCGACGGTTTGCTTTTGACCTTCTTGGAATCAGGAAGGGGATAGGGGAAGGGGGAATCAGCCGGGCTGGTTCCTGAATTTCCGGGCTTGGCACGGTGCTAGCACTGTGCTTGTCCGGTGCTGGTATGGTGCTAGGTCCTTCCCGAACGTGCGGATTCTGGTGCTTGGTGAAGGCCAGCACCTGAATGAACCGCCCGCCGTTGACGCTGTAGCGCATGATGAATCCGGCGGCTTGCAGGTCAAGCAGCAACTTGTCCGCATCCGCGTCGTCGTAGGGAAGGATCTCGGCCTTGATGCGCTTCGGCCGGTCCTCGAGACGCCCTTCCCTGTCAGCGATCGTCCACAGACCAGCGAACAGTAGGCGTCCCAACGGATCAAGTTCTGCCAGTTTGTCGTTCGTGAAAAACGACGGTTTCAGGTTGCGCGCCCTAGCCACTTATCGCCTCTCGCTGATCGTCACCACGGCGCTGCCCTCGCCAGGTATCACAACGTCGCCGCGCACCACGCGCAGCTCATCGATCTGTTCGTCGTTCTCGTACACGCCGGATAGCTGCAGGGCGTCGATTGCTCCCTTCAAGCGATTGTCGAGGTCGAAGCGTCGCCGGTCGGGCGGCGTCAGGTGAATGTCGACCGCCAAACGCGCATCCGGCCCGAAGGCCGGCGAGCCGGCGGCGATGACGCGCAGGCTCACCTCGTTGCGGAACGTGCGGTGCTCGGCCGTCAGGTAGCGCCCGCCGCTGGCGGTTGGCCCGGTCGAATGGTTCACCGTGGGCGGCCAGGGAAGCACGATGCGCAGCCGGTCGGTGGTCGGCTTGATCTTCGCCGTCGCGCCGCGGTTGGCGCCGTTCATTGCCTGCCGACGCAGGTAGTCCTGTGGCGTCATGCGGTAGTGACTCACGCTTTACCTCGTCTACCGGAACCAAGCGAAAGCGCGTCGTTACGATATCGAACGCTTCGCGCGTCGGCGCATCGGGAAAGTAGCGGCAAGTGATCTCGGCGATGTTGTGCTGGGCGAAGCGCCGACTTTGCAGTGCAGCGTGAACTCGACGACGGCTTCGGCAGGCCGAGTAGCTTCATCAGCCAGGCATGGCCGGATGGCCGGCATAGAGGATGCTCACGCCACGCCCCCACCCTGCGCCGCGACCTGCCGCAGCGTGGCCGCGTCATCCGCCCGCGCGCAGAACACCGTGCCGCGCCACAGCTCAAACGTGAGCTTGCCATTCAGCCGCACGCAGGAGATCGTCCAGCGGCCGTAGAGCCAGGCGTAGGGCGACACCTGCCGCCACGCCTGCGAGTCGAGAATAGAAAGGCCGTCCGCATCTAACCGCGCCGCGGAGGAGTTCGGCGCGGGTGTCGGGTGATCTGCGGAGGGCTTGGAAGGCACTAGGCAGCCTCGCGGCGCTTGCGTGGCAAGATGCCGGCGGCGGCCTTAAGCTTGCCGCCGGTAAGTGCCTGAATCTGAAGCTGTCTTAGCGGCGGCGGATGCTCGCCCCAGTTGAAAACGGCCGGCTGCGCGATGCCCAAAGCCCGCGCCGTGGCCGCTTGCGAACCGAAATGGCGAATGACGTCCGAAGTCAACATGGCCGCATCATAACGCCGACGCCGCGCAATTGCAATAACGGTTATTGTTGGATTGCTATTGACAGGCGCTATAACCTGTATTAAATTGCAATCGTCGGATCAAGCCTCACCGACCGCCGAGCAGGACACCGAGACACCCGCAGCGTAAGGCCGGCACTGCCGGCAGCGGCAAGGGATCAAGGCCAGTAAGACGGCGCAGCAAGGCAACCGAACGGAGGGAACGCAATGAACAGTCACCAGGCAGTCGCAGCGGTCTCCGCTGCCGCGCTGATCTCGGCATGTTCCACCGTGCCGTCGCAGCCGCAAGCCGACTACACACTCGTCGACCCCGGCCGGACGGACATGGCGCAGTACCAAATCGACTACGCCGACTGCGCCCGGCTGGCGAATCAGTCCGACGTCGGCGCGTCGGCCGCTGGCGGCGCAGTGGTCGGCGCGATGGTCGGCGGCCTGATCGGCGCGCTGATCTGCGGCCGGAGCTGCGCCGCGTGGGGCGCCGGCTTCGGCGGCGGCCAGGGCGCGGTGTCCGGTGGCGTTGCTGCCGTTCGTGACCAGCAAGTAACCATTCGCGGCTGCCTCGCCGGCCGCGGCTATTTCATCATCCGGTGAGGCCATGACCAACCTACTGCACGACTACCCCGAACTCGCCACCGCCGAGCCGCCCAAGCCCGTCGAGCAGACGCAATGCGCCTACTGCGCCGGCACCGGCTGGCGCGAGACGCACATCGACGACCGCGGCCTCGGCCACGGCGACCGCTGCGTCCACTGCGGCGGACGCGGGATTGTGTGGGTGGAGCTGGACGAGCTGCGCGACCAGGCCGCCGAAGCGCGCCGCCGCCTCACTCGCGCGAGGTATCTGCCATGAGCGAGAACGGCGAGCATTGGACCGAACGCCTGGGCGACGTCTGCATTCTTGCCGTGGCGTTTCTCGCCGTGCTGGCGCTACTGGCGCCAGGTTGGCTATGAGCTACGCCGACTACATCACCGCCAAGACGCGCACGCATCAGGCGTCCGGCATCGTCGACGACGTTGCAGGCTACGATCTGATGCCGCATCAAGTCGACCTCACGCGCTGGGCGCTGCGGCGTGGCCGCTCCGCTATCTTCGCCGATACCGGCCTCGGCAAGACGCGGATGCAGCTTGTTTGGGCCGACACGCTGCGCCGCCGGCTCGGCGTCAATACGCTGATCCTGGCGCCGCTGGCCGTAGCGCAGCAGACGGCCGAGGAAGGCAGGGCGATCGGCGTTCCGGTGACGCACGTCCGCTATGCGCGCGACGTGCTGCCCGGCATCTGTGTCACGAATTACGATCGCCTGCACCTGTTCGACGCGACGCAGTTTCAGGCCGTCGTGCTCGATGAGTCGTCCTGCATCAAGCATCACACAGCCAAGACGCTGCAGCAATTGCTCGACGCCTTTGCCGCGACGCCGTACAAGCTATGCGCCACCGCGACGCCAGCGCCGAATGACTGGGCCGAGCTGGGCACACACGCCGAATTCCTCGGCGTCCGCAGCCGCGTCGAGATGCTGGCCGAGTTCTTCGTCCATGACGGCGCCGAAACGCAGGTATGGCGCCTGAAAGGCCACGCCCGCGATCTGTTCTGGCAGTGGGTCGCGCACTGGGGCGCACTGGTGCGCTCGCCGGCCGACCTCGGCCACGACGCAAGCATGTACGAGCTGCCGCCGCTGACGATCGCGCAGCACGTCATCGAGCCGCGCCACGAGCCGATTGACGGCCTGTTTCACGCCGAGGCGCAAACGCTCATGGAGCGCCGCAACGCACGCCGCGGCTCGATTGCCGATCGCGTGGCCGAGTGCGCTGCCATCGTCAACAGCACGCCGGGCGCGTGGGTGATCTGGTGCGACCTCAATGCCGAAGGCGACGCGCTGCGCGCGGCGATACCGGATGCGGTGGAGATTCGCGGTGCCGACGATGCCGATGAGAAAGAGCGGCGCCTGCACGACTTTGCGCACGGTCGGACGCGCGTGCTGGTAACGAAGCCGAGCATCGCCGGCTGGGGATTGAATTGGCAGCATTGCGCGCAAGTGGCCTTCGTCGGCGTCACCGACTCCTATGAAGCGTACTACCAGGCCGTGCGTCGGTGCTGGCGCTTCGGGCAACAGCGCCAGGTGGACGTGCATATCTTCAGCAGCGCCACCGAGGGCGCCGTGCTCGCCAACCTGCAGCGCAAGGAGGTCGCCGCGCGGTCGATGTCCGAGTCGCTGTCGTCGGCCACGCTGGGCGCCGTGCGCAACGAAGTCCTCGGCCTGGTGCGCGAGTCCAACGAATACCAGCCGGCGCAAGCCATCGCCATTCCCGACTTTTTGAGGGCCGCATGAACTGTCTCGATCAAACCGTCGGCGACGGGTACGCCTTGTTTCAAGGAGACTGTGTGGACGTACTGCGCGGCCTGCCGGATGCGAGCATCGACTATTCGATTTTCTCGCCGCCGTTCGCGTCGCTCTATACCTACAGCAACAGCCCGCGCGACATGGGCAACTGCCGCGACGACGCCGAGTTTTTCGGGCAATTCGACTTCTTGATCGCCGAGCTGCGGCGCGTGATGAAGCCGGGCCACAACGTGAGCTTCCATTGCATGTTGCTTCCGGCCGGCAAGGAGCGCGACGGCTACATCGGCCTGAAGGACTTTCGCGGCGATCTGATCCGCGCCTTTCAGGCGCACGGATTCATCTATGCCTCGGAAGTCTGCATTTGGAAAGACCCGGTGACCGCGATGCAGCGCACTAAGGCGCTCGGGCTGCTGCACAAGACCGTGCGCGAAAACGCCTGCATGTCGCGGCAAGGCATTCCCGACTATCTAGTGACGATGCGCGCACCGGGCGAAATGGTCGATCGCGTTCGCCACGATCCAGAGCAATACCCGGTGAGCAAGTGGCAGCAGATCGCGTCGCCGATCTGGACCGACATTGACCCGAATGACACGCTGCAATTCCGCAGCGCCCGCGAGCATGACGACGAGCGGCATATCTGCCCGTTGCAGCTCGAGGTGATCCGACGCGGCGTGGATCTATGGACAAATCCAGGCGATGTCGTGCTGTCACCATTTGCCGGCATCGGCAGCGAAGGCTTTGTCGCGTTGCAAATGCAGCGACGCTTCGTCGGCGTCAGGCTGAAGCGCAGCTATTACGAGCAGGCGGCCCGCAATCTAGCAAATGCATTGCGCGAGAGCGGCGACCTGTTTGCGGTGGACGCCGCATGATCGCCACCAGCAACCGCGCCACCGACCTCACCGGCCTTCGCGTCGGCCGTCTCACCGTGCTGCGCCGCGTCGAGAGTTACGTCCAGGCCGATGGCCGCCGTCGTGGCCGCTGGTTGTGCCTCTGCGCCTGCGGCCGGGAAGTGACCGCGCTGACCGGCAACCTGACGGCGAAGCGCAACGCCGGCCGCGTGCAGTCCTGCGGCTGTCTGAAACAAGAAGCGGACATCACCGTCGGCCACCGCCTATCAGCCGCACGTAACACGAAGCGCACCAGAGAGCGCGAGGAGCGGCTGGCCGGCGGCAAGAATAAGCGCCAGCGCAAGCCGCAGAGTCGGAAGGTCGGCCTGCCGACGCCGGCATGGGGCAACGCCAAAGCGGCGGCGCTGGATCTGGCGGCAGCGTTTGGCTACGGGACGGGAGAGAAAAAATGAACAACGTATTCCAAATGCGGCGCGTCAACGCGCTCGCGCTGCGGCAGATGGCGGCGACGGCGCACCCGAATAGCAGACGGCACCAGGCGCGGTGGTTGGCGGCCGTGAGGTATTTGAGAAGGCGGCGGCTGTGGATCTGCGACGGCGCTCGGGCGACCTGGGGCGTACCGGGAGAGGCGGCATGACCGACTTCACCCCCGGACTGTTCCGCGACCTACCCTCCGCGACCTACCACACCATCGAAGCCATGTCGGCCAGCGGCACCAAGAAGATGCTGCGCTCGCCGCAGCACTACGTCCTGGCGCGGACGCAGCCGAGCAAGCCCTCGGCCGCGATGGAGTTCGGCACCGCCGTCCATGCCGGCGTGCTGGAGCCGGACACCTTCAACGAGGCGGTCGTCGTGGCGCCGGAGATCAACAAGCGCACGGCAGCCGGCAAGGCGGAAGCGGAGGCGTTCGCCGCCGCCCATGCCGGCAAAGTCGTGCTATCGCCCGACGATTGGGAGCGGTGCGCGCAGACCATCGCCGCAGTGCGCAAGCATCCGGCCGCGGCGCAGTTGCTCGACGGCGGCGAGCGCGAGTTGTCGCTGTTCTGGCGCGACGGGAAGTACAACGTGCCGTGCAAGTCGCGTTTCGACGCCTTCAATCACAACGTCGTCATCGACCTGAAGACTTGCCAAGACGCCTCGCCGGAGACCTTCGCGCGGACGATCGCGCAGTACCTGTACCACTTGCAAGCGGCGTTCTACTTCAGCGGCGCCGAGCACGTCCTGAACGCCACGCCGGCAGCGTTTGCCTTCATCGCCGTCGAGACCGAACCGCCATTCGCCGTCGCCTGTTACGTCCTGCCGGCCAATGGCATCCTGGCCGGGGCGCATCTGGCGAACATCGCGCTGGAACGCTACGCCGCCGCACTGGCATCCGGCGAATGGCCCGGCTATAGCGAAACCATCGAAGTCATCAAGTTGCCGAAGTGGGCAACGACCTTCAACGTTTAGGAGAGCGCAATGTCTGAAGCTGTCGCACTGCAAACCCGTCAGAATTCCGTCATGGTCCGCATGGGAGAACGCTACGGCGTCGACCCGAACAAGCTTTACTCGACGCTCAAGGCGACCGCGTTCAAGGGCGACGTATCGAACGAGCAGATGCTCGCCTTGATGATCGTGGCCGACCAGTTCCATTTGAACCCGCTTACGCGCGAGATTTTCGCCTTCCCCGACAAACAGAACGGCATCGTCCCGGTCGTCGGCGTCGATGGTTGGTCGCGCATCATCAACGAACACCCGCAGTTCGACGGCATCGACTTTGAGCAGACCGACGAAGCCTGCACTTGCACGATCTACCGCAAGGACCGCGCGCACCCGATCCGCGTGACGGAGTACCTGTCGGAGTGCAAGCGCGGCACCGGGCCGTGGGGTTCGCACCCGCGCCGGATGCTCCGTCACAAGAGCATGATTCAGTGCGCGAGATTGGCGTTCGGCTACTCCGGCATCTACGACCAGGACGAGGCCGAGCGGATCATCGAAGGATCGGCGACGCTGACGCCGCTCGAAACCGAAGCGCCGGCCATTGCCGCCATCAATGCCAAGGTGAAGCCGAAGCGGCAAGCGGCGATTGATGTTGTCCCGCAACCGCCCGACCCGAACGCCGGCAAGGGTCTGCACCTGTACACCTACGCCGAAGTCCGCGACCGCCTGGAGAACGCCAAAACCGACGACGACCGCGCCCTGGCCGTGGACATGATCCGCAGCGTCGCCGACGAAGCGCAGCGGGCCGAACTCACCGAGCTGGCGAAGCTGCTGGCCGATGCGCCATGAGAACGGATTCCTGCATGAACCCTGGCCGGCTGCACTTGCAGCCGAAGCGGGACTATATGCCGTTCGACGACCACACCTCGACCATGTGGCAGAAGAAGCAGCAGATGAACGCCGGCATCGTGCTGGACAAGCCGATACGCTACACGCCGCAGCATCGTCGCAGCGCCCGCGGGATCGTGGCGGGAGTCGTACTGGGCGCCGCCGTGTGGCTGCTGCTCGGCGGTATTGCGGTGATGGTGTGGAGGATGTATGGACTATGACGAACTGATGCAACGGCTGCGTGTGTGGTCATTAGATGAACGCCGTGGCGATGGAATGCTGTTGGTCCGTACCGCCGACGCGATCACCAAGCTTCGCGCCGAGCGGGACGCGCTGCAGTTGTCGGTCGCCGGGTTTGACGCAGCCCGAGAAATGCTCAACGTGCAGGACAACAAGATCGACAAACTGCTGTCTGCTTTGCAGATCGCTCGCGAAACAATTTACTCGCTCGACGCCAGAGAAATATATGACGATGAGTTGGCGTTGATTGACGCTGCGCTCGCGGAGGGCAGGTCATGAGCAAACAAAACTACGGCTTGCCGCCAAAAGACCCGGCGTTGTTAGAACTCATTCGGCTCCGCGCCGAGCGTGACGCTCTCGCGGACGAAGTGCGCGATCTCGACATCGAGTTGACTCACGCCAGAGACGAGCGCGACGCATACCGGTACGCTATGGCGAAAATAACCGATCCGGCTGCCGCATTGGCCGCTTTGCAACCTCCTCCGCCAATCATCATGCCGGCGCAGGATTGGGCGCTGTATCAGCAAATCAAAACCCTAAACGAACGCATCGCCTACCTTGAGCCGATTTTCATCGCCGCTCGTAATCTCGTTGATAACGCCGAGGAGTACGAGTGCGACGGGCTTGGACTGTGGGCACAACACGGATGGTGGGAACCGCTACATGACGCGCTTGACCCTGACGGCTCGGCAGCGGCTGACGACATGCGCCAGCCTGTCACGCCTGCAAAGTGACTAGGAAACCTATGGACTGCTGGCCGGTAGACAGGATCATCATGGTAGTCGTCTTGTCAGTGGCGGCAGTGCCTATGCTGACGGGACTGGGCGTGCTGACATGGATGATGTGGAACATGCTGCGCGGCAAGGGAGGATGGAAATGAGATTGCCGAACATCACCGACGACGACATCGGCGGCTTGATGCCGTGTCCGGCCTGCCCGGACGGCTACGTCTGGGACTCCAACGGGCAAACTGCCAAGTGCTGCCCGAAGTGCAACGGGCACGCTGTCGTGCATCTCGACGGCAGGCCGATTGCGACTGAGCTTGGCTTGCCAATGGAGCTTCAACCATGACAGATACTAGACCCTGCACCTGCGCTCCAGATGAGCGCCCGTATCCGTGCCGTCATCAGTACGCACTAGGACTATGCCGTAAGGCGGAAATTCGCTCTTTGCGCGCCGAGCTTGACCGCTGCATCGCGCAGATTGGCGACTTGGCAAAACTGCGAAGTGAAGAAGAAATAACGTACGGGCACGTCATGGGCCGCATCGCCATCGCGCTGTTTGGTGACCGGAACAACCGCACCGACGAAGAATGCGTGAAACAGGTCATTGATGTTATATGCGAGCGCAACAGACTACGCCAACATCTGCACGACGAGCATCAGCGCCACATTGGTACGATGGACGAACGCGATGCCATCGCTCGCCAGTTGGCAATATCACGCTCTCTGCTAATGGAGTGTGTACAAAACCTCAGCCCTCCGTGGCAGAACCCAGACCATCCGCTGTGGTCGCTGAAGTCGCGTATCAAGGCAACTTTTGGAGGACAGTCGTCGTGAGCGTACTGACAGACACCGCACTGAAACGCATATGGCTCTGCGTCAGCGATGACGAGGATGACTACGATCTGCCGTACCCGGAACTGTACGCGGAGGATGCTGAAATCACGTGGTCAACGGATCAGCCCGTTGCTGTAACCGTCGAATATGTGCGAGCGGATGTCGCCAAGGCCGAGCGTGACGCCCTCGCGGCGCTGCTGCGGGAAGTAAATGCGCGAACGCAGGGA
>JADJVV010000035.1 GCA_016710435.1 Hyphomicrobiales bacterium
AAGAACGCCAAGAAGGCCGGCATGTTCGGAGCGACGTCGACTTTCCTCGGCGGTCTCGGTAATGCCATGAAGGGCGGCGGCATCGGCTCGCCCCTATCGCTCAACGGTTCATAGCGCATGCCTCGCATCACACGGGTCGAGCCGACCGTCGCTTACCAGCCGAGTAACATGCCGACCGCCTCCGGTGACTGGGGCGGTCCTGGGCGTGCGCTGTCAGGTCTCGGTAATGCCATTGGCGGGCTGGCTGGTGCCGTTACGGCCGAGCGCGCCGCCGAAGACGATTACAAGGCCAAGCTCGAACTGGTCAAGTTCCAGACCACGCAGCATCAGGAATACGAGACCTACAAGAACACCTACAGCGGTGACCCGTCGCAGTTTCAATCCGGCTGGGACGCCAAGTACAACCAGGCGTGGAGCAATTTCACGCCGTCGCTGCCGCAGGACCCGAAGGTGCAGCGCTACGCCGGGCTGCACGGCGCCGAGTTCGGTGGCCGGTTGTCGAGCCAAGCGCAGCAGACTCAGCACCACATGGTGGGGGCGCAGAACTACGCTAACGTCGAAGCGACCATCAATGCGACGCTAGGGTCGATCGATTCTGCCGATCCAGATAGGATGGATCAGGTTCTCAGCCAGACCATCGCCGGCATCAACCAGATGATCGATCAAGCGCCTCCGGGCGTGCTGACAGACGCGCAGAAGAAGGCGATGCGAACGCAGGCCTCTGGTCTTGCCATAGCAAAGATGGAGCAGAAGTTCCGCGACGCCAAGATCGATCCCATGCCGGCTCTGCAAGGCACGGTCAACCGTTGGCTCAATGATCCAAACCTGCAATCTCCACAGCCATATGGTGGTCAGGCTGGAGTAGCGGGCGGCTTCAATGCGCCGCTGGAAAACCGCATCATCGAGGGTCAGAGCGGGGCGGTGCGGTCGAAGCCGATTTCCGGCGACTTGCGCGGCGTGCTCAACAGGGCGGCAAACGATGCCGGCGTGACGGTCGAGGTTTATTCCGGAGGTCAGGACGAGGCCGGACCAAACCGCACCGGATCGCGCCGGCACGATCATGGCAACGCCGCCGACCTCAAGCTCTACACGGTGACGGACGGCAAGAAGGCATTGGTTGATTTCACGACGCCGGCAGGCGAGGCAATCTATCGCAAGTTCGTATCGTCGGCCGTGTCGGCGGGGGCGACTGGGATTGGTGCCGATGTTGGCTATATGGGATCATCTTCGATCCATGTCGGATTTGGCAATCAGGCGACGTGGGGTGCGGGAGGACGCGGGGCAAGCGCTCCGGCTTGGTTGCGCGAAGCCTATGAGTCGGGCCAGCGCGTGTCACAACCGGCTGGTGGCGACGATATCGGCGCCCCGAAAGGAACATCCCCAGAGACGATCAATGCAGTCAAGATGGTGGCTGGCAATATCGGGGCTGATCCGCGAGCCATCGCAGGCGTGTTCTCGGTCGAAAGTCAGGGGTGGAACGGAGCCCGCACCGGAAAATATCGCGGTGTTTCACAGGTTGGGCCTGACACACTGGCGGAAATGGGCGTTTTGGAAGCCCAATACGATCGCATGAGCCAGGCCGAGCAGGCCGCGTTCTATGGCAAGTGGCTCGAGCACTACAAGTTCAAGGACAAGATGGCGTCGGCTGGGATCGACTTCGCGCGTCTTCCTCCGACGCGGCAGGCTGCGATTCTGCAAGCGTTTCAGTTTGCGCCTAATGGCGACTGGGTCAAGCGCCTCGGAAGCGGAGACGACCGAACTCCGGTGACAGACACGCGACAAGCGCGTGCGCTCGGATCGACATCGATTGCGGACATGGAGCGGCATTTCTCCAAGTCTGTCCCCGCAGAGTCCAGGCAGCCATCCTCACAGCCTGTGCCGATGGCGCAGCGCGCCATGACCGCCGGTCATCCCGCCGGCAAGGACAATACCATTTCGGCCGAGCGCTACGATCCGCGTCCCAACGAGAGCGGCGTCCCGCGCGATCTAGAGCGCGAGCATTACCGACTGACAGGTGACGACACCAGCAAGGCCAAGCAGCTGCGTGAGATCATCGCATCGGGACGGCAGAACATCGTCCACCAGCTCGATGCCGATGGCAACGATGTCGTGGCTGTCAAGAAGGGTGACAAGCCGTCGTGGAGCATGAATGCCGTCACCAAGGACGCGCAGGGCAATGTCGGCAACGCGCTCGACAAGGGTGATGCGTTCTCGGGTCCAAAGTGGGCCAAGGACATCGTTGCCGATCTCAAGGCTGGCAAGCCGGTGCAGGTCGCCGATGCTTCTGGTGGTCTGCCGACTGCCGGGGCAACCCCAGGCTCTGGAGATACCACCATCGGAGCGCATGGCGTCACGCCGGATCTCTTGCAGCGAATGCGCCCATCGGTGCAATCGGAAATGATGCAGAGCCTTTCCACACATTGGAAGGCGTGGGAAGGATTGCAGAACGCATGGGTGAAGGACATCGAGGGCCGGGCTAGGTCGGCCCTCGATGTCGCCCAATCCGGCTATGAACCCAAGGCTAGCGATCTTGCTGTGCTCAAGGCCATGATCGACCGTAGCCCGGATGTGGCGCGCAAGTACGGCCTTGATCAGATCATGGGCATGATCGAAACCACGGTCGCCAAGCAGCAGACCGTTCGCCAAATGACCCCGATGGCCATCGAGGGTGCGATCCAGCGCATGGATGGGATCATGGCAACGGGCGGGGCCTCGCCGCAGATGATCGAGGAGAAGAAGACCCTCGAAAAGAGTCTGGCCACGATGCGGAAGGAGATCGACGACGATCCGATTTCGTGGGCCGCCAAGGCCAAGATTCCCATCAGCCTGCCCATGCCATCCCTGGAGCCTGGAGCCAGGGCCGGATTCGAGGCGCCGTGGACGGTGGCCAATGCAACGCCGATAAACTTTGGCTCCCAGGACGTCGTATCGCAACTCAGAATGCGCGGCGATATCGCGCGCGGGGTAGGCGACTATTACAACCAGCCGCCGCAGTTCTTCACCAAGGTCGAACGCGAGATGTTGAAGGACGTCTTCCGCGGCGGCGGAGCCCAGATGCTGCAGGTTCTCGGCAAGATTCATGAAGGGCTTGGATCGGACGCCGTTCTGGCCATGAAGGAATTTGCCAAGGACGCGCCGGAAGCGGCGATGATGGGTAAGCTGATGGCCGAGGGTGGCGACGCCAAGCTTCTCGAGGATGCCGCTAAGGGTTTGCATCTGCGCGTTGCGGAAGGTGACAAGTTCATTTCGCGCGTCGACAAGAAAATCACCGAACCTGACGTGTCGGCCCTGATTCCGGCACTATCTCGGACGCCCGGCCTGATCGACCCGGCCATCCGGATGGCGAACGCCGTCTATGAATATCGGCACCGCTACTTGGGCAAGGATGCCTTTGACTCAACGCTCTACACCGACACATTGAAAGAAGTTCTGGGCCAGAGCAAAGACAAGGATGGCAACATTTACGGTGGCGTCGGCAAGCATGGAACCTGGTGGAAGTCGAGCGTCATCGTCGTTCCGCCCAATGTGCGTCAGGACAAGTTTGATGATGTTGTTGGCGCCATTCGTGACGTTGATCTCAAGACGCTCGGGTCGCCGCGCCATGGCGATGGCACGCCTCTTGTGGCAGCCGAAGTGCGTCAGGCCAAATGGGAGAGCGTCGGCAACGGTCGCTATGGTATCGTGCTTGGCACGAATTCTGCCGGCGAAGCGCTTTACGCCTGGGACACGGAGAGGAACCGACCCTTCGTGCTCGACCTCAGTCTGATCATGCCGGGGCTCAAGAAGCGGGCTCCTGGGGCTTTCCGGCCTTGATCCGCATGTATGCGGCGCGACCAGCACGTCCACCACGGATAGGCGCGCGTTCCAAAGTATAGGCAAATCAGAAAGCCAATCACAGGGGTCTCCTTGGAAGACATCGAATGGGGCAGAGCTGTCCCGAGCAAAGGACCGCCGGTTACTGCTGGTGACGTCTATGCCAGCGCGATCGAGGATTCGCGCCGCGTTTCCAATATCAACGCGCGTGACGAGAACCTGTTCGATGCTTACGAGGATGTCAACGGTCGGATCAAGCGTGCCACGGGCAAGGACGTTGCCAACCCGTTCGGGTTCAATGCGCCCGTAACGCCGGTCGCGACCGGCGGCTATGGATACAGCCGCTTCCCAAAACAGAAGGACCCGGTTGCGGAATGGCGACGCACCATTGCCGACATCAAGGGCAAACATCCCGATGCGATGCCGTGGGATGGCGTCGAAGATGAACCGGATAGGATCGCCAACGAGCGAATGCGCGCGACGCGCGAAGCCACGACCGAATTGCATGAAAGGACCGGCCTCGTCGAAGGGGACAAGATCCCGTACATCGGCAAAGTTCCCGTGGTGCGATCCGTGGCGGCGCTTGGCGCCAACCTGGCAACACAACCGCAACTGACGGCGGCAGAGTTTGCCGGCGGCTTGCGCGGACAGTTCTACAGCCCCATTGATACGCTTTCGAACCTTGCCGGCTTCGGCGCCGGCAAGGCGACGGTTTCCATCGTCAAAGCGGCGATGAAGAACGCCGTCACCAACGCGGGTATTCAGGCCCCGCTTTCTGGCCTTAAACAATCAGACTACAAACAGGCTGGGTTGCCCCATGGTTGGGATGTCTGGCTATCGGAAGTCGAGGGGGCGGCCGGGACTGGGTTCTTCCTTGACAGCAGCATTCGGGGTCCGGGACGCGCGGCCATCAAGGCATTCGGGCACGATACGCCGGCCGGCACCACGTTGTCGCGCAACACCGAGCGTGGCGGCTGGCTGTTCGACGCTACCGATAAGCTTGAACTGCCATCCGCTCCCACCTCGCGACCACCGGTCGATGCCGAGACGGTCAAGAAAGCCATGGCCAATGACGTGGCAGCGGTGCGCGAGGTGGCAGAAAAAACTGGCGCCATCGAAGATCCGGCCGTCAAGGGCGCCATCCATTACGCCGAGACGACGGGACCTGTCGACAACGCCACGGTAGCGTTTTTCCGCGCGGCGCAGATCGACGACGGAGAAGGGCTTCGAGTTCTGCAGGCGGCCATGAACGGCAGCGATCATGTGCGGATACCGGTCGAGGTCGCCCAGGCTAAGACGCCGCTGATGCGCGACGAGGCCGCAGTTTTGCTATCCGACAAGGCACCACAAATCGTGACGTCGCTGTCCGGACTCGATGCCAGGACCGGGCGTTTGATTCAGGATGGGCTGGACGCGGGCCTGCCGGAAATCGTCAAGGCCGTGCAGGCTCATCTTGCCCATCCGGGCGACCTCGGCAAAGCCATGACCAGGATCGCCGAAGACATGGGCGGGCCGCAGAAACTGGCCGATCAGGTGACGATCCACAGTGGCCACGGTGGCATTCTCGCAGTGGCCGAGGCCATGCGCCGATCGCCGGAACTCGTCGACGGCAACGTTTCCCTGAGAACGGATTTCATGTTCGGAGCGCGGGCCATTGTCCAGCTCGATGACGCGGCGTTCGCCCGTGTCATGCGCGGGGACATCACGCCATCGGTGGCCGCCCTCGTGTCCGATATGGTGCCCCCTGAGATGCAGGATCGCGTCATGGGCGATCTGGCGAAGGCTGGCATCAGGGATGCCGCGGCGGCACGCGAGGCGATCCCCGCCCTGATCCCGATCGCCAAAAGCGACTCTCCCATCGATAGAGGGGCCAGCATCAAGGCTCCTAACGACGCTGCCGCCAAGGCGCAGACAGCCCGCCTCGAAGTCGCGCACGCCGAATCTGTGGCGGAGGCCATGGCGCCGATCGAGGCCCGACGCCAGGTCGAGGTCAAGATCGAGACCCTGAAAGGCGAAATCGCCAAGCTCGAAGAGCGGCAGGATGCGGAGATTGGAAAGCCGCTGCCGGAGGCGAAGGCGGAACCGGAGACGGCACCAAATCCTGTTGTTGAGGCCGTCAGTCAAATCGGTGATGCGGTCGGGGTCGACGTGCGCCCGCTGCTGGAGACGCCGGAGCAACGTCCGGCAGCCAAGCCTTCGGCGACACAGGAATTGATCGCCAAGCGGAGCGAGATCGACGCGGCTGTCGTGGAAAAGGCCAGTCTCGACGCGGAGATCGACGGCAAGCCGGACCCGTCACCTCTTTACCGCATGGTCATGGAGAGTGCCGCACTACAGCGCGCCATGGATGTCCGCCGGGCCGTCGACGATGCACTTCGACTGGCACAGCGGATGCTGCCTCCAGGCACCAAGGTCGATGTTGTCGGCCGCGAGATGTTCGATCCCGTAACCGGGTCTCTGATCGATGCCTTCTCTGACATCAAGACCGGAGACGTGACACTGGCGACCTATGCCCTCAATCCGGCAGCCAGGATCGGACACGAAGGTGTTCACACACTCGTCACGCGCGGTCTTGTTTCTCCGCAGGAGATCCGGCTTCTGGCCGACATGGCGCGGAGGACGGACGTCGGATTCGACGAGGCGAAGTATCGCGAGGCGTACAAGGATCGCGCCAGCCTCGACGCTTTGATTGAGGAAGAGGCGGCGGCGCATTTGATCGAGGCGGTGATCAAGCGCAAGGTTAATGTCGACACGCCAACCGGAACCATCGCACGTATCAAGACGATGCTGCAGAGGGTCAAGAACGCCCTGAACGGGTATGGGTTCCAGACGGCGGATGATCTGGCTCGAGCGATCGTCAACGGCGACGTCGCGCAACGTCAGGCCCTGGCGAAGTTCATGCGCGCCATCGACCAAGGTGATGCCGGGCGGCGCGAAAATAAAGTCGGCACCATGTTCGCGCTGTCGCAAGGGCCGGGCCGAGCCATGGACCCGATCGACCCTGTGCAGGCCAAGGCCGTTCTACTGCAAGACTTCGGTTTTCGTAGCGTCAAGACCAAGGGCGGCGATAATGTCGCCGTCGATGCCGTGCGCGCGGCCCGTCTCATCAGCGAGGTGACTGGGGTCGACGCCGCGAGTATGGGGCGCGTGCTAAATTTGCGGTTGCGCAGCACGCGCGGCAGCACGAACGCAGGGTCCTTCCGCGGCTTCGGCCGATGGCTCGGTGGGACGGTGCGTCTCGACGCGAACTCGTCGACAGGGTCTGTGGCCGTGCACGAGTTCGCCCACGCCATCGATCAGGCGGCCCGCAACCAGCGCGTCGGCATCGGAATGGCGACGGAGAAGCCCAACCCGATTGACAGGCTGTTTCTTGCGTCGACCATGGTTCCTGTCGTCAACATCGTGACCACCCCTGTCATGGTGGCGGCGAAGCTCATCGACAGATACGCGTTCCGTGGCCGGATGCTGGCTGACCGCATGCGCAAAAATTATCCTTGGATGACGCCAAGAGTGGCGCAAGGGTTCGCCGACCTGGCTGCCGTTCTCGATCAAGGCAAGGACGCCGCGCAAGGTCGTGGCGATGCACCGAAGACTGCCGAGGACGCCGCCTTCCTGACGATGACGAGGACAGGCGAGGCAAAAGAAAAAGCCTGGAGCACATACAGGGACGCGAAGGCAGCAGCGGGTGACGTCTATCCTTATCCCCCCGAAGTCGACGCTGCATTGGCGAAGGTCGAAAAAGCCATCGACGATCACGCCGCCGCCTCCAAGGCATGGGCGCAGTGGACGGATAAACGGCTGCAGCCAGAAACTGTATTCGAGGGGTCCCTGAATGCCGACGGCGGCCAGAACGGCCACTATTATTCGCAGCCGTCAGAAATGTTCGCTCGCGCATTCGAGGTCTATGTGCGTGACAAGGCAGAGCGGATCTATACGCCGTCACAGGTGACGGCGATGCTCGGCAAAGATAGCGTCGGGCCGGAATACGCCCGGCGGGGTGGATCGCAGCGTGAGGCGATCGGCACGGCATTAGACAAAATTTTCGATGGTATCCGCGCCAACGTGGCCGCTATCGCAGCGGGAGACAAGCCGGATACCGGCACGCTCTTCGCTCTGCGGGATGCCGAGACCGGACGCTCGATGCGTGAGGACCTCGACGCGCTCGGCTACTACTCCGGTGCGCTGAGGGCAGCAAAGGCACTGCGCCAGTCCAAAGGCACGCCGGAGCAGATGCTGGCGATGCTGCAAAAGAAAGGGGCAAAGAAAGCCGAGATCGAGGCGACGGGGCTGGATAAGGCGCTGCAAGGCAAGACGTCCGTGACCAAGGACGAGATCATAGCATACCTGGAAGAGAACCGGGTGGGGCTTAATGAGGTTGTGCGCGGTAGGAAGCAGGCGCTAACACCAGAGCAGAACGCGGAAGCCTACGCGCGCGATGCTGGCTATTCGTCGATAGACGATGCAGCAGAAGCTGCTGGAGTATCGCGTGAGCAATTCATAGCTACCGCCGATACAGGATATGAGAGCGACGCCAAATGGCAATCCTACTCCCTCGACCCATCGAACCCGACCTACCGGGAGACGGTGCTGCACATCGCGCCTGAAAAGCGTGGCGGGATTGACCTGACCGACTTCGAGACGGGCGTTGATCGTGGTCCATCGACCGACCCGCGTGCGGGTCCTGTATTCCAGTCCGGCCACTTCCCCGAGCCGAACATCACCGGACACATGATGACGAGCATGACCCGGCACGAGGGTAAGCCGGTCTACACCATCGACCAAATCCAATCGGATTGGGGACAGAAGCTCAGGGACGGAGGCGTCAGGGACGAGCGAGGTCGCAAGGCGCGCAAAGCCGTTGTAGATTCGCTCCGCAAGCCAAGTTGATACATGGAGAAATGAGTATGGTGGCGTTTTCGATCGCCCGTTCAAATCCTGAAAGCAAGTCGGGCCATGACAAAATAGCTGACTGGATACTGTCGGCTGACGAATACGCCGAGGGAGAGTACCGCCGGCTGTTGGCTGAACTAGACGCTGCCGAAGCCGCCGCTCCAGGCCATCCCCTCGTCAACACTACCGACCAGTGGACAACAACGACGCTCCGCCGCGCCCTGCGGCAAGCGGTCGAGGCCGATGCCGACTATATCGCCATTCCACATGGCGACACGGTTCTTTCCTACAACCCTGGTGACGAGCACGGCATGCGCTCATTCTACGGCGACCGTGGTAGTGAAGGCATCGTGCCCAAGAATTTGCGCAAGATTTTGTCGCGCATCGACAAGGACGGAACGGCTCCGGTCAAGGTCGCAACGCTTGAAACGCCGTCTGGCGAGCGTGGATACCGACCAGACAATCAAGGTGGGTTCGATCGCGATCAGACTGGGTTCACGGTGTTCCCGCTCTCCGACAAGGTCAAGGCTGCGGTAGTCGATGAAGGGCAAGCCATGTTCGCCATCCGCGACGACCGCCATGGAACGCAAGGCTTGGATATGACCCAGAACGCACCACCGCCGGAGCCCCCGCCTCCCCTCCACACCGAGGTCGCCGTGCTTGATCGCATGTCGCGCATGACCGAACTCGTGATGGCATGCAGGTAACGCCATGACAGGAATCGCCAAGTGCATCGAAGCCGCCATCAAGCACGGACTGATCGACGACAAGGAGGGAGAGCACCTCAAGAAGCGTTACGATGAGATTGCCAAGTCCGTGGCTTCGCACGAAAAGGCAAAGGAGATGCTTGCTGCCGAGATTGGTGCCGAGGCTGCTGAGCGCAAGCGACGCGCCTTGCTCATGGAGAGCCGACGCAAGGCCATCATCGAAACGCTCGACGGCTATCGCAACCTCAAGGGTGAGGCGGACATGGCCGAGGCATGGCTGCACCTGCACGAAGACCTCGGGCGCCGGGGCAGCTTCATTCAGGATGCCGAAGGTCGACGCGAAGTGATCAAGCGCGAGGCCATCGCCGCGCTGTCCGACATGATCCGCGAGTTCCGGCGTGGCGTCATCACCGGAGATTTGCGCCGTGTGCGTCAGGACGTGCAAGCATCGATGCGCAACGTGGTGCGCGAGCTGTTCGGAGAAGACTCGTCAGACCCCAAGGCAAAGGCCATGGCGGAGGCATGGATGAAAGTGTCGGAACAGTTGCGGGTCCGCTTCAACGAAGCCGGTGGCGGAATAGGCAAGCTGGAGCGCTGGGGTCTTCCGCAAGGACATTCTATGGACGCGCTTCTCGACTACGGGCGCGCCAAGTGGATCGCCTACATGATCCAGGACGACGTCCTGGATCGCGAGCGCACTGTTAACCCACTGTCAGGACGCCGCCTGACTGACGCTGAGTTGAAAGAAACCCTGGGTGTGGTGTGGGATCGCATTACATCCGACGGCTGGTCAGACAGGGAGATCGACACGGCGTCCATGGGTGGCGTCAGTGTCGGACGCGGGGCCCTCTGGTCGCAGCATGCCGATCACCGCTTCCTGCACTTCAAGAGTGCCGATGCTTGGTTTAATTATGCCCAGTCGTTCGGCAACCCGGACCCGTTCGCGGCCATAATGGGCCACATTGAGCGCATGGCGCGCGACATTGCCCATATGGAAACGTTTGGGCCCAACCCCAACGTGACGCGGGCTTATTTCTCAGCCTATCTCCGGTCGAAGGCGGCAACCATGCAGCCTGTCGAGTCCGTCATCGCCGAGCAGACGGCGACTCTAAAAGCGCTTGGCGATAAACTGTCAAAGCAGGACCCGGAGTTTGCCGCCACAACCGACCGCATCGGCGCGGTTCATGGCGAACTTTCCGCACTGCGCAGCCGCAAACGTTCGCCGCTGCTGTCCGGCCATGAATCTGACCGTGTCAAGAGCAAGATAGCAAGGCTTGAAGCCGAACTGATGGCTCTAGGAAAAAAAAGCGGCCCCCTATTGGGATGATCCGTCTCTGCAGAGTCTCGATGATCAGGCGGTTGCCAAGGAGATCAGCGACCTCCTTGAGGAGATGCGCGATCCGGTCGTATTCTCCAACACCAAGCGGCCGATGGACTACCTGACGAAGGTGCTCGACAAGGCGGATGGACGCTGGGAATTGATGCGAGGAAGTCTCACTCCCGTCGACCGGTCGTTTGCCAACGTCATGCAATCGGTTCGCAACGTCATCTCGTCATCGTCACTCGGGTCGGCGTGGCTATCGTCGCTCTCTGATCCCGCCTTCGGGCAGGATATGCGCTTGCGCTTCGGCATGGGGATCGGCCGCTCCAACGTCGCCCGCGTCATGGCCTTGACCATGACGGAGATGGTGACCATGAGCAAACGCGACACCGCGGTGCGCTCCATGCTCGGCCTTGATGCTGCGTTGCAGACGTTGCACCGTACCGCCAAAGAGAACCGTAGTTTTGATGCGAGGGCGTGGACTGGATTCATCGCCGATCGTGTCCTTACCTATGGGATGCTGACACCATGGACGCAAGCCGGAAAAATCGTCGCTGGCCTCGACCTCATGGGATTCCTGCACGACATCAAGGACAAGGCATTCGCAGACCTGCCGAAGGCGACACAGAGAGCCCTTGAGTCGCACGGCTTCGATGCCACGTCCTGGGATGCGATCCGCGTCGCCGACGCTTGGGAGCCGAAGACGGGCGCACGTTATTTGCGACCGCAGGAGATCGAGGCCGTTGCTGGGCGCGAGATGGCAGAGCGCTATCTTGGCATGGTGTTGCGCGAGGTGCGTTATGCGGTTCCAGAAAGCTTCGTTGCCGCCCGCGCCGTTACCGGGGGTAAGATGCGGCCCGGAACCGTCAGCGGCGAGCTGTGGCGTTCCATGGCTCAGTTCAAGGGCTTCGGCGTGGCCGTCATCATGTTGCAGGCCAATCGCATCGCCCGCGAACTCTTGGCCGGGGATCGATCGGCTTACGGGTCTACGGCCACCCTACTGCTGACATCGACCATTCTCGGGGCCTTTGCCATGGCGACCAAGGACATCAAGGACGGTCGCGACCCGCGCAAGATGCTCGATGAGAAAACGTATCTCGATCCATCGTTCTGGGGCGCATCGTTCCTGCAGGCTGGTGGTCTCGGAATCTATGGCGACTTCCTGTTCTCCAACACCGGACGCGGCGGGACATCGCTGACCAAGACTATGGGCGGCCCCCTGGTCGATCGTGTCGACAATCTTCTTGGTCTCACCATGGGTAACTTCCTGCAACGGGTACGGGGCGAGAAGACCAACGCTGGGCGAGAACTCTCCCGCGCCATCCGTACCAACACGCCGGGCGCAAACCTGCTTTGGACCAACCTCATCTTCCAGCGTGTCCTTATGGACAAGCTTCAGAAGCTCATGGACCCTGAAGCCTATGTTGCATTCCGCCGGCAGATGATGGTGCGTCAGAAAGACTATCACCAGGAATACTGGTGGCCTCCGGGCGAAAATGTTCCACGCCGCCCCCCTGATCTGTCGCGGTCATTCCAGACCCGCTGACATCCGTTCCGCATCGTTCCGCGTTTCGTGCCGTCGCGTTCCATCGCCGACGAAGGATCAGCCATGACCGTCACAACATCCTATACGCCACTCGCTTACGCCTGGACATTGAGCAATCAAGAACTTCCCGTCACGTGGCCGTTTCTGATCGGAACTTTGGTCGTGACGGCAGTGTCGAGCGCTGGAATAGCGACCGCCAAGACCGAGGGGACAGACTACACGGTCAGCGGTGGAACGGATTCAAATGGTCTCCCGCAGACGGGTGCCGTGACCATGATCGGTTCTGCCGTCTCTGGCTCGACCCTTGTCGTTGCGCGCGCAACGACTGTCACGCAGCAAACCGAGTGGATCGAGCATGGGCCATTTCCGGCCAAGGCTGTCGAGGCCGCTTTCGACAAGAGCGTCCTGATGGTCCAGGAGATCGACGATGGCGCGCTGCGCAAGTCGAGTGATGGAACCTATTGGGACGCCGGGTCCGTACCAGTTCGCTCGAGCGCCACGCCGAGCAACAATGCCGACCTGGTTCCGCTCGGATACGCGACCGCCAACTACGGCGCGGCAGCGCTCATGGTGGACCTTAGGTCTGTTCTCGACGAATACGATCCTGGAGCTCTCAACGCACTGGCCTATCAGTACGAGACGCGCGCCTCGGTCGAGGCGGTCACGGTCCCGATCCTGGTCAACCATATTCATGTCTCTGGGTT
>JADJVV010000036.1 GCA_016710435.1 Hyphomicrobiales bacterium
TGCAAACGATCTGCTCGATCTATTCCTCGCTGCGCAGGCTAGTCAGAACCACAGCGTCCGCACTATCGAATGGTATCGCTATGAAATTCAGCGATTTTTCACCTGGTTGCAGACCAACAATCTGCATAATGGAAACTGGCTGCAACCATCGGTCATTGAGCGTTACCTTGCCGCCAGTCGTGACGGTGGCAATCAGCCGGCTACAGTTGCCGGCCACCACCGCGGGTTGCGCGTTTTCTTCGGTTGGCTGGTGGAACGCTCCTACATCGACCGGTCCCCGCTGGCTGATGTCAAGCCGCCAAAGGTGCCAAAGAAGCAACCAAAGCGCGCTGTGCTCAGTGAGTACGTGCGCCTGCTAGACTGCCTGCCATCGGATGATTGGATTGGGCTACGCGACCGATTGATCGTCAACGTGTTATTTCTGTGCGGCGTGCGCCTTGGTGAGTGCGCCAGGCTGCGAGCGGTGGACTTCCGCACTGCGGAGCATGTGTTGCAGGTGGACGGTAAGACCGGTCCGCGTCTGGTGCCATTGCTGCCGGCTGTCGAAAAGGCGTTCATGGCCTACCTGTTCGTGCGTCCGGCCTGGACTGACGACCACCTGTTCCTGGCTGCCAATGGAGCCAAGCAACCGAAAGGCGTCATTTTGCCGGGTGGCATTTACCAGATGCTTCGTCGTCACTGCCGGACGGCTGGAATGCGTATGCTGAATCCTCATTCGTTCCGGCACGGGCTGGCGATGATGATGCTGAATGAGCGACACGCCGACATGAGTCTGGTACAAAAGGTCTTGGGTCACAGCCAGATTTCAACGACATCGGCTTTTTATGCGGAGTGGTTGACCGATGGCATGGTCAAGGAATTTGCGGAGAAAATGCGAGGTTTAGGGCTGAAACCATGAACATCAGATTATGTAGTCTGTGTGTCATGGCCCAGGTAATCGCCAAAGGCAGATTGTGGCTCTGGGTGTCGTGGGTTCAATCCCCACCGGTCGCCCCAAACCTGAAAACTGAGTCATTTGGTTTTCAAGGTGCACTTTTAGCAGCCGTCCCATTCTTCTTGATCCGTCGGGTGGGACGGCTGCTACTAGAATCACTCGATAGTCGACCAGTCCAGCTTGATACCCTTTTTCTTGGCATATTCCACGACGGCCGACTTATCAACGTAGCGCCACCCATCGTCCGAAAAGCGAACGCTTGGTAGCTGGCCATTGTCGATCAGGCGGCGAATCGTGTCTGGACTGACGCCAAATAACTTTGCGATCTCTGGCGGCGTCAGATTCTCCACGTGATTCCCCTTGCTTGATTCACTTTTGCGAGTTTTGCAACTTTATAGTACGCCCGATTGGTGTATACTGTCAATACCCAATTTTCCCCAATCGCAGCGAAGGGAGTCCCCATGGTGCGCTTGATTGCTGTCTCCGTGTTGGTCGCTATCCTGCTGTCTGCCTGCGGTGGATCCACCGGCTACCCGGTGTCGATACCTGAGCGCGCCGAGCCGATAGCAACCCGCGTAGTGGCACCGACGGCGATGCCAAGGACGCGCGCTGTCACCTGGTGCCCAGATTGCCGGACTGCCGGCATGCTGGCGAACGTCTGGAAGGAGCCGACGGACAACCCGACGCACAAATGCGTGCTAGGCTGGGAGCAAGAGGTGGAAGTGGTCAGCACGCGGGGTATTTGGTCGCAGATCGACGGCCCTGGCTGCGACGGCTGGATTACCACTAGCTTGCTGAAAGCCAAGCCCTAGAATCCCACTAGCCAGATTCAAGCCGCGCTTGAATCGTAGCACGTCCGTGCTACAATCGAGTCAGCCCGGCTTCGGGGGAACGCGACCGCCTTGGGGTTGAAAGCCTGGACAGTCGTGTGCACAAATCGACATCCACGTCGTGAGTGCGAGCCGGGCCCCTTCCACGATAATGAAGCGCCACAAGCCATCCAGCCATCTGGGTGGCTTGTTGGTTTGCCAGGGCGCGGCGAGCCGATCCCCGCCAAACCTTGAATTAGTAGACCATGCGTGCTATAGTATCCTTAACAAGATATAAGTTTTACTTATAGAAGGGGACTATGGACGAAGCTCCGGTTCAACCAGCCGCAATTCCCGAACAAATCCTCACGCAGCCACAAGCCATCAATCTATATTTTGTCGCCGTCATTGCCCTGGCCATCGCCGTGGTGCTGACCATCGCGGGCGGGCTTGTTCTGGCCGCGCTCAAACTGCCCGTTCCTGGCGAGCTAATTGCGCTGGGCGGCGTGGCGCTGGGTGCGCTGGCCGCCATGGTGGCGCCCGGCGAAAAGGGCGCGTAGTAGTGTGGAGAAACGCACCGAATTTCCCGCGTTGGAAGCGCGCAAATCATATCTCGAACGCCAGCACTACGAAGCGAGCCAACAGGCGAACGATGCCATGCGGGCCGGGAAAGTGGATAGCGGGCCGATGCTGTGGATTGCCGCTATCCGTGACGAACTGGATGAGTTGACCTATGTGTTGCGCGTGCTTGGCTCACCGTCCTCCCGCATTGATGTCGCCGGCCACACGCTGCTGATTGCGTTTGGTGCGCTTGCGCTGATCATGTTGGCGCAACTCGCGATTCTGATGGCGGTGGGGCATTGACACATATGGATACCAGCCTGATCAGACTCTTATCTCAGGTGGCGCTAGTCGGTTGGTGCGCGGCAGAGGGGATCGTGCTGATCCTCTCGCGGGGACACGCGACGCAGGTGTCCGGCGTGCGGGTCGCGCTTGTCGGGCTGTTCTGCTTTGGCGCGTGGATGTTCTTGTCGGCGATCAGCATCAAGGACACTCAGATATTCCCGCGCGAGTCCCTGCTTTGGACCTTTGCGCTGTTGGAGGCGGGGACGGCCACGGCGGCGTGGGGCTGGCTGATCCTGAATGTCAAGCGATCGTTTCGGCTGTCGCTGGGCGGCGCGAGTTGATGGCTGACGATACATTGGATACCAGTGGCCCGATCACGTGGATGGATGCAGTCAAGCGCCTGACGGCACGGCTGGATGAACTGGACGCTGCGATGTCGTCTGAGTTGGGACGCATCGAAACGATGGCGCGGCATGCATTAGGCGAGCGCATGCACAGCCATGTTGACGACGCGTTCTATCCGCCACTGCGAGCGGGCGTGCTGATCATCCGCAGTCCCGACGGCACAATCAACGCACAGCACATCATGGTGCGACACATACCGCTCCTAGACGCGCCGACTGCTATCCACTACCTGCGCACTGGCGGCGTGGCGTTCGTGCAGGCTACGGTGGCCGGCTACGTGCTGGATGCGCTTGGGGTGCCGCGGGATGAAAGCGCGTGACCTATCTTGATCTGGGCATACTGTTCGTGCTGTCCGCCATCCTGTGGTGCCTGTTGGCATTCGGCCTGGCTGCATGGACGCATTTCGCAGTGTGGGCGCCATGGATCGGCTGTGGAGGTGAGATGGCACGCTAGGCGACAGGGTCAGGAGGCAAGCGCGAGACACTGACAGGCGTCTTCCAGTTTCTCGTGACCTTGGCTAGCGTCGCTCTAGGCAGCCTGTTGTACATGGCCGCGTCAGAGTTGATCGAGCGCAGGACCGGCAAGACCTTCTACCAGTTGTGGCGCGACCGCAAGGGGAGGCAGTGATGGCAAAAGAAGACAGGGGGATACGATGAACATAGGGCCACTTTCACCAGTTTTCACACCACTTAGCATGGCGTTGCGATTCCATGAGATCTATGAGGAACTCGCGCCGTCGTTTGGGTACGAGACGCGGACGGAGACGCGTCGGTTCGATCCGGAGTCAGCCAACGGGCGATTGATGACTGCCGTATGCGAGGTGATTATTCGCGATATTCGGGCGGGTACGTGGGTTGCTCCTGTTGCAGAGGATGGGAATGCCATATGATGATAGGCTGGTCAACCCCAATTCAAGCCCTGGAGCGCATCGCCGATGAAGAAGAACGTCGGCACGCGCAACGGGTGATGGATGCGCGCGATGCGCTGAATGAAGAATGGTTCCGCGAATGGGGTCACAACCTAAACGAACGACTCACCGCTTGGAACGCAGACGTAGAGCGCATCAGTGCCGCAGCCCCACCAGCGCCAAGGTGCCAGCGTGCGGGCATTACGACCAACAGGGGCCATGGCACGCCCAAGGCGCGTCGCCAGATGGCTAAGGCGTCACGACGCAGGAACCGTGCCTGATGCTTACTTTTGATTGCTTCCAAGAGGATTACCGCGACGGCGTGAAGCGGGTGACTATCAACGTCAGATACGTGGAATCGGTTGTAGAAGGCCAACGCAAGGCAGCCGGTTATACGAATGTGGCAATCATCACGCTTGCCAGTGGCGAAAGGCATACCGTACTTGATGGCGCACGCAATGTGGCGCAGAGAATAAAGGAGCAATTCGCACTGGAGTATCCTGCCTGATGCCACTACGCCCACCTAGCGCATGCCGCAAGCCAGGTTGCCGCGGTCTCGTGCGCGATGGCGTGTGCTCCGTGTGCGGGCCGCTGCGCAGGGCCGTGCAATTTGACCAGGATGCGCGGCGCGGAACGGCGGCACGTCGCGGCTACGGCAGCCGATGGCAGCGCGTACGCATGATGTACTTGCAGGCACATCCGCTGTGTGCGATGTGCGAAAAAAGCGGGCGTGTCAGCCAGGCTACCGACGTGCACCATGTGGAAAAGAAGCGCGACGGCGGGCCGGACATGGCGGAGAACTTGATGGCATTGTGTCATGTCTGTCACAGCAAGATCACCGCGGCGGGCAAATGAGCC
>JADJVV010000037.1 GCA_016710435.1 Hyphomicrobiales bacterium
ATGCCAAGAGCATTTGCCCCGAAGGTAGAGGCCGCGCCTATCTGGTTGCCCTGGATAGAGAAGTTTCCTACGTTTGCACCAATCACGATGCCGGTACTGGCGTTGCCACCAATCGAGTTGTCATGAATTTGACATCCTGGAATGGTTGCATTTGCTGCAATTGCAATGCCGCTGGCAAGGTTGCTGTGCATTTCGTTCAACCCGACGAGCTTTAGGTCGCGCACTGATCCCGCGACCAAAACTCCAGACCCTCCATTACTGCTGAACCAGCACTGGTTTGCGCGAACGCCGGTTATAAGGTTCGCGGCAGCGGTGCCGTCAAGGCTCATTCCACTGCCAGAACTACTATCGCACCACACACGGTCAAGAGTAACGTGGGAGACTATCGACCCTGCAGGCGGCGCTATGTAAATTGGCGTCCCCGCGCCTGTAATTTGGCAGCTCTCGATATTAATCGCGACCCCGCCAGTAATTTGGATGCCCGCAAAACAATTGTCTGCCGAAACGGTAGAACCAAGGCGCAGGATATTGACGTTAGAAATGCTCCTAATCTCGCCCGTGCCGCCAAGGTAAAGGCCGATGCCGGTAAGCAATGCGATGTCGTCGAACTGGCAATCGCTGACGGTGCATTTGGCCCCACCCGCGGTAGATGCCGCACCCATCAATACGCCTGAATGAACCGCGCTCGTGTAGCAGTCCGCAACCGTCACAGTGTAGGCAGTCGGGTTATAGACGAAATAGCCGCTAGTGGCCGCGCCGTAGTTAAACGCGCCTAAATTCCGGATGACGACATTGCCAACCGCTGTGATATTGAAGATGTTGAAGTTTTGCGAAGCAAGGTTGATAAACGAGGAAAACCGTCCAGCCCCGAAAATCTCGCTGTTCGCGCGGCTAATCGCTAACGTGCTGCTGATTCTGTAGCCCGAGGCGGTCGGCGGGAAGTAGACCGCATCGTGCGCTGTCAGCGCCGCCTGTATTGCGGCCGTGTCATCCGTCGTGCCGTCCCCTACTGCGCCGAAGTCCTTCACGCTAACCGTTTCACTCAGCTTGACCTGTACCGTGCGAGCTGTTGCGCCTGTGCCTGATTGCAAAAAGCCGACCAACCCAGCCCCGGCACTGGACCCAAATGCCGCGGAGAATGCAGAAGGATCGGACGGCGGGTAGTTTTGCAGACCATCCGCCGCGGCGTTCCAGCCGATGAGCGAACTCGCCAACGGATTCGGTAGCGCACTGCTGCCCGCCCCGGACGAAATCGGCACCGTGATGGCGCGGTCGGTCTTCTCCTCGACCTGCTGCACCAGAATAGTCAATTTGTCGAGCGAATCTTCAATCACCTGCGGATACCAGCCTCCACCATTGGTCAGGTCGGTCTGCTGCAGCGACTGCAGCGCAGTCGTGATGGTAATTTTGTGACCGGCAGGAGGCGCAACCAGCATCGTGATCGAGCCTCCTGGCGAAACGTTCTGATCCGCGTTGAGGCTGACCGTGTAGTGCGTGGTCAGCGTCTTGTCCGTCTCCACGCCGCTCGAATCGGTCTGAATGACTCGTAGGTCGACCTGCGTGAAGACCTTAAACGTGAAGGGAAAGATGACGGTTGCGCCGTTTCCGGCGAAGGGGCCTGCGACGCGGTCATCGGATGAAATCGTCATGATAAGCTACCTCGATTCTTGATCGTCAGTTTGCATAATTGTGTTATGGATTCCCGGCGCGTCAGCGCTTTTCCTGATAGCCGAAGAGCAACGCGGCTGGGTTCTCGGTCTTGCCTTCGCTGAGAGCTTGCGCCCCGGTGACGGAACGATTGATCTGCGCAGACGGTATGCCGAAGAGGTCGCCGGCAACATTGACGAACGCCTTGCGGAATGCGGTATCGAAATCGCCCTGCACAGCCTGCTCCGCTGCCTTCTGAACATCTGGAACGGCGCGCAGTCCAGTCGGCCCGGAGTAGTCTAACGATGGCTGTCCCGTCACGATGCGCGACATGTTGCCAAACTCGCGCAAGCCCACGACGAGCCCCATCCAGAAGTTGAGCATCTCGCCCAGCAGGTTTTTCAGCTTGTCGTCCGGCTCGCCATCGCCCGGCATGATGGCCTGCTTGAGCAGTGCGGCGAGCACCGGCGGCGCCACGTAGAGCAGCAGATAATCAGATGCCAGTCGCGCGCGCTGCGCCGGCGTATTGGCCGTCATGGTGCGTTCGACGCCGAGATTCAGCGCCGTATTCATGAATGTGTAGAAGGTCAGAACAGTTTGACGAACGGCCCGCCGCGCTCGATCGCCGACTGATCCATCACCAACCCGGATCCTTGGCTGTCCTTCACCGACTGATCGGCCAACGACACAGCACGTGCCTCATCATTTCCTTCGGCCAGCGCCTTGTCGTAGCTGCCCCACCATGTCGGCAGATCGACCGTGCGCTGCATCGCCAGCATCATCGAGAAAGCGTAGCGCTCGATCACCTGGCGTACCGTCGCTTGTCCCTGCACCTGGTTGCGCAGCTCGTTGAGTTCGCGGAAACGGGTGCGACCGCGCTCTTCCATGAATACCGACCTGGCGTTCACTTCGCGCGACAGATCGAACGGCGAGGCCATGAAGCGCGACAGCCCGCGCAATGCGGCATGCGGCCCGATGCGCACGATCGACTGCGTGAAGCCCAACGGCTGAATCGCCGCGGTCACGACATTGAATCCCAGCCCGGCGATCGACACATTGTGGCGCAGCGTACCGATCAGTCCCTCGAGCGCATGGCGCTCTGCGCTGTCGCCGCGCGCGACAGCTTCGACCCAGTGCTTGATCTGCTGCTTCCACTCCGGCCCGTAGTGCTCGCGAATCGCTTGGTCGATGGTGTTCGATCGCAGCAACTTGTTCGCATCGATCAGCCACTCGTGCCACGACAAGTCGTGTATCACCTCGTTGACGCCGGAGTACAGGCCGGTCAGCGAGTAGAGGATCGGGCGTCCTTTGACTTCGGCGACGCGCGCCTTGGTGAAGCTGCGCCGCGTGGTGGCAGAGGTGTAGCCGGCGGCCATCATTTGTTTGGCCACTTCAGCGTCGTCGTGCTGCTCGGCCTGCAGCGTGGCGCGCGGATCGTATCTTGATCGGGTAATAACCGCCGCGCAGCGTGAGCGCCTGGCCATCGGCGCTGATGACTGTCAGTTGTTGCGGCGCAATCCATTCCGGCTCGACGCCGTAGACGCGCCGCTCTTTCTCGCCGATCGCCTCTCGGTAGGTTTCGAAGTGATCCCAGACCTGTTGCACGGCAGCCCATTCCGCCGCGGTCAGCGACTGCAGCACCGGATCGATCGCACCACGCGACCAGCCTTCGCCGTCGAGCAGCCGCTGCAGGTTGCCTGCGTTGCCCGCGTTGAGCGCGAGCGCAATTCGCTGTTCCCGGTTCAGGCTGGTCTTCAGCGTCGGGAAAAACGTTCCCTTGCCTTCCATCCTACCGAGCGCGAGAACCGGCCGCAGTATCTCCGGTAAGCCGCTCGGTCGCCTGTTGGCGCATGACAGTTTCCATGTCGGCGCGCTCGTTCGCCGTGCGCAGGAAGTATTCCCACATCGGCCCGCCATCCTTGCCGCCGTCGAGCACGCGGGCGATCGTCGACGCCTTCAGATGCGCCGCGCCGAACCGTGCGATACCGAGCGCGGCACGGCCCAGCGCAGTAACCGGCGTGCGGGTGTTGGCTTGGCGATCCCCGGCATGCGCGATGATGCCGGCAGCGATCGCGTCGCGCGCCGTCTCGTAGTCGCGCTGGTCGCGCGCCGTGAGCAACTTGCGCTTGAGCCGGCCCAAGTGCTCGATCTGCTGCACCGCCTCGACCAAGCCGCGGAACTCTTCGACCGTCATGTCCTTGTAGGACTTGCGCTGCGCCTCGTCGAGCAGCCCAGGCGGCAAATCAGGTTCGATACCCTGCGACTGCTGCGATTCGACCCATTGCGCCAGGCTGGCTTTGCGGTCGATCGCCTTGAGCGATTGCTGGCGAAGGTCAAAGCGTTCGAGCAGCGCGTCTATCTGCTCGCCATAGTCGGCGCCGATCGCCTTGCGCGCGCTCGCCTTGTCGAATTTCTTCAGGTAGCGAATGCCTTGCTCTACGTTGTCGCGCGCATCGTATGCCGCCTTCGCCAGATACGCACTCAGCACCGCGTTGCGCTTCTCGGCGGCTGCGGTCTCGATGTCGCCGGTCTTGAATGCCTTCTCGGCTGCCCGCGCGGCCTTTGACTCTGCAGCCGTGTATTGCCCCGGCTTGAGGTTGCGCACACGCTGGCGGGCGATCGTCTCGGCTGCGAACTGCTTGGCCGCTTCCGGCACCAGAGGGCGCACGATCGGCCGACCGTTCTTGTCGGTACCTGCCTGCCCGGTCGGATTGGCCGCAGCCGCCAGTGCGTTGTATTCGGTCGTGACGAAACGCGCATGCGCGGCGCTCGATACTGCTGCATTGGCGGCATCTTCGAGCGCTTCCGGTGTGGCGAGGTCAGCATGCTCGGTCAGCATCAGTTGGTCGGTCAGGGCTTCGATGGCAACCTGCGGCTTCTCGGCAGAGAGAAGTGCACGCACCAGCTCGTCACCAGAGGAGAACCCCAGCTGTTCCGCGGCAATGTCAGGATGCAGGCCATCGTCTGCCGTCATGCGTTGATCGGTCAGGCGCTTCCAGTCGAGTAGCGCATACCTATCGAATCCTTCCGCCGCCTGCCCGCCGTACATGCCGGCGAGGTCCTCGCGCTTGAGCCGGCCGGCGGGTTCCCCTTCCTCGCCCTTCGCGGTGAGGAACTGCCAGGCCCGATAGATCGGCTGTTCCATCACCTGCCGGCGCGCTTCGATCATCGTCTCGGCGCGAACCTCCTTTTGTTCGGCCTGCAGCCGCTTGAGTTCCCGCGAGCGAGCGCCAGCGAGCCACTGCATGTCGCGCAGGCCGCGCACTTCAAGTGTGCTGATCGCCTCCTGCGTAGCCTGCAGCGCCTGGTCGTGGTAGGCCTTGAACGCTTCCGGCGTCATACCGGCCTGCTCTGCGGTCTGGAACAGCGGCAGCATAGAGCGCGCCATCTGCGTGGTCTGAATCTGCTCAGTCGTGGCGAGCATGCGGTCAATCACGCCGCGCACCTCGTCGGTGAGTTCTACGCGCATGTTCTTCAGCGACTTGTAGACGTTCAGCATCCAAGCGCGGAATCGCTGGAACAGTCCATGCATCTCGATCGATGGCGACTTTCCATCGAAAAGGTAGCGCTCGAAGCCTTCGGCAAATTTCTCGTGGTAGGCGCGCTTTTCTTCGAAGTCGAGCGCGGTCCATTCGGCCATATCCCTGACTCCGAACCACGCGAGAAGGGTCTGCATGTCCTGCTGCATCTCGACCGGCGCATCGGGGCGCGAGGCGAGGTCGGCGGTCATCTCGAGGAAGAAATGCCCGGTCTCGTGCAAGAAGGTCGTCAGGTCGGCGCCTTTCAGCAGGACGATCAGGTTTGTATCGGGGCTGAAGCTGCCGCGCTTGTCTTGGCGCAGGATGTTTGGGTTGTTCGGGTCGTAGTCGCCGTTGTTTCCTATCGCGCCCTTGATCTGCTCGGGGCTCAAGGCGACGTATGATGCGACAGTTATACCGCTAGCATTATCCCAAACAACGAATCCGTCAGCGCCAACCTCATCAGCTTTGCGCGCAAGCTCGTCTGCCCATTCCCAAGATGGCAGAAGCTTACCTTCATACAAATGCCAGTCTGTTGTCGTTGGGCCAACGATAGCCGGCCCGACAACCTCTTCTATTTCTGCTCTGGTCAGAGGTCGTTCGATGCGAACAAACAACGGAAGAACATTCTTCCCATACTCTTCCGCGGTGGCTTCGTCCGGCGTAGAAAACACCATGAACTCACGCTCGTTTCGTGAGCCTCGCGTGCCCATTGATGGATCAAATTTCGATATGGCTACGGCATCCGTCCCGTGATACACCACCAGAGGAACTCCCCCCCCTCGCTCATAGGCTTGCCGGTGTCCGTCACTGCGCTGTTGCCGAACCATGCGCGGAACTCCGGCGTATCGATCGCCCCCTGATTGAACTGCGCCCCACCAACTCCCTGCGCCGCCACCCGCAACGGAAACTGCCCATACAGCGCCTCGGGAGTCGTACCCATCTTCGCCGCCGTGACCGCGTAGAACTGCGCAACGAATGAGGCATAGGCGTCATGCACGGGTGCGGTGAATCGGTTGGCCGTGTTGAGTTGCTCGAGGATCGTCGTTTTGACCATCTCGGCGCTGGCCTTGAATGTCGCATCGTCCGACTTCTCGGAAATCACCCGCTCGAATTCCTGCCGCAGTTGCTCGCCCTGTGTTTGCATGTACTCGGCGGCTTCGGTCTGACTGAACCCCGCCGGATCGGTCTTCAAATTCGGAATCAACTGCTGGTCGAATTGCCCGGCCAGTGCTGTCGCGTACTCGGCGGTCGGAATGCGCACCTGCCCGCCGGTAGCCGCTGCGACTTCGATCTGTTCTGCCACGGAAGGCGAAAGCTGCGTGACTTGATCGGCCACACCCGACTGCATCAGTGCATTGGCGTCGATGTAGAGGGTCTCGACCTGGCCGTCTTCCGTGGCCTGGCGGATGAAGGATTCGAAGGTCGTGGCGTCACGCTGGCGCACCTTGGACGCTGCAGCGAGTTTAGACAGTGCGGCGATGGCTTGGGCATCTTGTTGGCCGGCTGCTACGGCCTGCTCTTGGCGAGAGGCGCGCGCGGCGACTGCGTTGAGGGTTCCGGTTACGCCGGCCTGCGTTACCGTCGCGACGAGCGTCTGATAGGCCGCATCTGGCCGCTCCTTGGCGTATTGGCTCCATGTCTTGTCTGGATTGGCAATCGCGGTGTCGATAGCATCCTGAACCAGCGTTGCTATCTGCTCGGTCGGCACCTCTCGCGCCAGCAGGCCGGTGATGAACTCCCCTGCCCCGGCCTTGCCGAACTTGCTGACAAGGAACGACATCGGCAGCAGCTCGGTTGCAACTTCGACGAGGCCTTCTCCCGCGCCACCGATGGCAGCCACGACAGGCTCCGCGCCGCGCAGGCGGTACTTGCCATAGGCTTCTGCCTCGGTCTGCACTCCCATCGTTGCCAGCATCGGCACCGTGCTGCGGGTGGCGACAGAGGCGACAAGGCCTGGTATCTGCCGCATGAAGCTCGACGCACCAGAATAGACGCCGCGGGCGGTAGAACTGTCGAACTCCGGCGTCGACAGGATGCCCTTGGTCTGCGCCGCGGCCATCTTGCGCTCTGCGTCGACGCGCATTTCCTCGAAGCCGAACAGATCGGCAAACTGTAGCCGCAGTCCTTGCCGAGCCAATTCAGCGCCCTGCGGCAGGGACTTCGCCAGGCCATCGGTGACGGTGCCGATGGTCGCATTCGGCCCGCTCGGCGCGCGCAAGACATTGCCCATCGCACGAATTGCCTTCTCGGTCTCGCTCAGGTTGCCGATGTCGTCATGCGCCAGACGAGAGTTATTCAGGTTGCTCAGGAACCGCGTTGTGTGCGGAAAGTCTTTCGCCATTTGCACGAAGTCGACCGCCTCGATCTGCGCCTGGCGCTTTACCTCATCGGGGAAGGCGCGCGCCGATTCCAGCGGAACGCCGGTGCGCTGCGCGGCCTGACGCAACTCGGCTTCGTAGTCGGGTGGCGTATCGAGCGACAGCGCGACGTTAATGCGCGCGTCGAAGGCAGGATTTGTCTCCGTGTCGTTCAGGTAGGCATCGACCGCGCCGGCCGTGTCGAATTCGTCGTTCATCGTTGGCTGAGCTTCAGCTTCCAGTAGGCGCCAAGCAGATCGGTATCGGCGGGCGAGTCGATGCCGCGAGCGGCGAAATCCTTCTTGAGTTGATCGCGGACGTTGGTCGGAATGTCAGACGGCGACATTCCCATCAGCCCCATCGACTTGAGACCGCCGATATCCATACCAAGGAATGTGTTGCGAAATGAAACACTCTTGGAAAACAGCCCGTCTATGTGCTTCTCGACTTCGGCGTCGGTCATCTTCTTGCCGGTCACAGTCTGGGCGTTAAGGATCGAGTCGCGCACTGTCTTGTGCATCGCTCCGATCAACTGCGATTCAGTGCTTCCATCCTTCGGAGTCGGGTCGCGTCCAAGCATGCGCAGGCGATCGTCGAGCACCTGCTTGATCGCCGATGTATTCAGGTCATCTGGCTTGTCCGAGCCTTTGCCGGCAATCTCCTTCTGCCGCTCTCTGGCGAAATGTTGGAAATCCGATTGCGAGAGTTCGCCACGCAGCCGGTAGAACTGCGCGTCAGTGAGCGCCTTCAACGATCGCTCGTCTGTGAGTTTCAGGTACAGCGCCGGGTTGGTCGTGTCATCGCCCTTTGCGAGACGGCTGCCATAGCTCATCAGGTTGTCGATTTCCTTCGGCGGTATCGCCGATCGCGTCGCAATCGAGAGCGACGAGAAGCGCCCGCCGTTCTGCTCTAGTTCGCGCATTGCCGTCATCACCGCGGATTCGTCGCGATCCTTCTGCGCCTTGTCGATCAGCCCAGTATTGATGCTCCGCCGTCTGGCGCGCGTCAATCTGACCAGCTTCGGGCCTGGCATTCGGCCCCAGTCGTTCGACGGCGACATTGACCATTTCCATCTCACTCGGCGCCTGTGGCGCACCGGACCCCGTTGCGTAGGAGCGCATGTTTTTCTGAACATACGCTTTCGTCTCATCCGGCATGAACGAGAGCCACGCCTCCTTGTTTCCGGCGATATCGGCCATTTTCATGGCGGTCTTTACCCTACCCGCCCCTGCGTTGTAGGCAGCCCATGCCATCGGCACATTGTTATGGAATACGCGCAACTGATCCTGAGGTAGGCGCGGCCAAGCCTGCAGCATTGTAGTCGGCATCTTCCTTGAATCGCTTCGGGTCCCATTCCAGCCCGGCCAGCTTTGCCGCTTCTGGCCCGGTCGTCGGCATCACCTGTGCGATTCCGATCGCGCCCGCGGAAGAAGTCGCGACGTTGCCGGCCTTGTCGAATTGCCGATCTCCTGGATTCGGTCTTGAATGTGATGTTCACGCATTCTGTCGAAGTCGGTAGGCTGGAAGCGCGGCGCGAGTTGCTGGTCGCCCATTGGTTGCGGACAAGGCTTTGTACGTCCATCACCTTGTCAATCTGCCCGGTAGCTTTAGCGCATCGTCGGCCGTGATGTCGTTACTGTACTTGGCGAGGTAGCGCGATGCGTAGGAGGCGTTGCCGGCCTGCAGCGCGGCCTCGATCACGCTGGCATGCACACGTTGCT
>JADJVV010000038.1 GCA_016710435.1 Hyphomicrobiales bacterium
TCTTATGTCTTATATAAGAGTTGGCGATCTCTCATGAGGTGGTACAGCAAATACCCTAATCTATATAATCTATATAATATTTATATATATTATTAGTAGTAGTAGTAGTGGTTTGAATCCTGGAAAGCCTTGCGAATCAGTGACTTGACTGGTAGGCCGCCGCACACCTATCTAACATATAACGTTACGTAAGATAGTGATCTATCGGCATTAATCTGATCACGTTATATGTATTAATGTGCGGTAATGCCTTTAATAGTGTGCGAATTGGCATTAAAGTTTAGCGTCCTGGCGTCCTGGCGTCCTGGCGTCGGCGCCGCGCTAACGCCTGGCTGTTAGGCGGCCGGAGATCGATCCGGCCCTGCCCTGCCCTGCCCTGCCCTGCCCTGCCCTGCCCTGCCCTGCCCTGCCCTGCCCTGCCGGCGCCAGGCGACCCCAATGTCATGCCGCACGGCCGCCATGCCGCCGACATTTCTCTGCGGCTATGCGTTTTGGGTTCCGGGCGGTTGGGGGGAACGCGGGCGCGCGGGCGGGGGTTCGTTCCATGTTGTGCACACGACCGCCCGAAAAACCGAATATGACAATTTCATAACACCAAAATTTTTGCCGCCCCGCAGCCCGATATGACGACCTCATACTATGACATAACACTAGCTCCAAAAATCAGCGCCCCTTTCATAGTAAAGTGTAAAGAACTTAACTACTTGACACGTCCGGCATGCCGTGCGATACTGTTTCAGGGCTGAGCGATTTCGCTGCTCTCACATGGAGGAAACATGAGCAAAGCAGATACCGAACCGCGCAGGCTACTGCGCACGGCGGCGGCAGAGATCAGGGCGCTGCGCCGCCACAACGAACTCCTGAACGCCCAGGTAGGGGTGATGGAAGTATTCGCCGCCGCGCTGGGGCTGCGCAAAAACGAGAATGGAGCCACTATCGATATCGTGTGGGAAATCGAACGCGCGCTGATGAATTCGGATGAGTCTGACTGAAGCCCCAGACCCCCACGAAAGCCCGGCCGCGCTGCGCCAAGCCGCGAGGCTGGAGGACGTGCCGGAGATCTACCGCAAGACACATGAGAGGCTGGCCGTGGAACTGGCGCTGCACGTCGACGACGCCGCCGACATCTTCGCCAGGTACGGCTACACCGACGACCAGGCCGTGGCGCTGGTAGAGAGCCCGGCGTTCGTGGCGCTGATGCAGCACGCCCAGAAGGAGGTCATGGAGTCCGGTCTAGGCTTTCGCACCAAGGCGAAGCTGATCGCCGGCGAGCTGCTGCCCTATGCCCACGACATCGCCACCGACCCCCTACAGAGCGCCGCGGTCAGGATGGACGCGATAAAATGGAGCGCCCGCGTTGCCGGCCTGGAGCCCAAGGAAGTGAAAGATGACGGCAAGACTGGCGGCGGCCTCACGCTCAGCATCACGTTCGCCGGCCAAGCCCCGCAGCAAGTAGTATCGACACGCGAAGCACTAACCATAGACCAGGAGAATTGACATGAGCATAGACGAACAGGCAATCGAAACCGAAATCCAAGCCAAGGGCCTCAACGCGCCGCGACTCTACCCGGAGAAGATTGATGCCGTGATCACCGGCGAGGACTACCACGTCTTCCCCGGCACGACGCTGACGGTGTGCTGCCTGCGGCTGCGCACGGCTACACCGTTACCGGCGAGGCGCGGCGGCCGAGAACTTCGACGTCGATCTTGGCAAGAAGATCGCCCGCAGCAACGCCCGCGACAAGATTTGGGCGTTGGAGGGCTACTGCTCCGGAACACCTTTTCAGTCGGCAGGAAAACTAGCACGGCATGCAAAAAACTGGCGTGACGTGCAAGACCCCCGCAGCACCAACCCCCACAAGGAGAACTAGCATGAACACCGCAACCCATGAAGCCCAACTGAAACTGGCAGCCGCCCGCCAGGGCCCTGGACGACGCCGCCAGCCGCGGCTTCCCCGCCGCCAACCAGCCCCACCTGACCGCCGCGTGGCGGGCGGCAGAGGCCGAACTCTACGCGCTGTCCGACGTCAACACGGCGCCCGACGAACCGCCTGCTGATGGCGCCGGTGCCGATTTGACCCTCAGCCCAGAAGCTGAGGCAGAGTTGAGCGCGGGCCTTGTCTCCGACGAGCCCGACGAACCGCCTGCTGATGGCGCCGACTTGACTCTCAGCCCCGAGGCCGAACTCTACGCGCTGTCCGACGTCAACACGGCGCCCGACGAACCGCCTGCTGATGGCGCCGACTTGACTCTCAGCCCCGAGGCCGAGGCAGAGTTGAGCGCGGGCCTTGTCTCCGACGAGCCCGACGAGCCGGCGTGAGCGTCGTAGCCTGGGACGGCAAGACGATCGCCGCCGACAAGCGCGCCATGTGCGCCGGCGCGCACTTCACCACGACCAAGATCCGGAAGATCAAGCGAGCCGACAGGTTCCGGAGTACCTGGCGAGGACCAGGACTCCGGCGAGCTGATGGCGTCGTGGTACGAAGCCGGCGCCGATCCCACCGCGTTCCCGGCGTGCCAGAAGGACAAGGACTCGTGGGCGCGACTGATCGTGGCCGACCAGAACGGCTGCAAGTTTTATGAACGCCAGCCGGTAGCCGTCCGCGTCGAGGACAAGTTCTCCGCCTGGGGCTCCGGCCGTGACTTCGCGCTGGCGGCGATGTACCTCGGCAGTACTGCCCGCCAGGCAGTCGATGTGGCGGCCGCGCTGTCCTCGGAGTGCGGCAACGGCGTCGATTATTTCCACCTATGACAGCCCGCGCGATCATCCACCCGCGCTGCCTCCACGGACCCGCCGCCGGCGCCCTGGAGGCGGTGCTGCACGCCCATGGCTTCGCTACCGGCGAGCTTGCTGTCGGCCCGCCCGGCGAGCGCGGCTACTGCGACCTCGTGCGGCTGATCGACAAGGATGGCGACACGCTGACTCTGGAGCGCATGGACGGCCACCGGTTCGAGCACCGCATCAACACCGACGAGCCGCAGGTGGCGTGATGGAACTTTCTCCCAATCACGCAGGTCAAATTCCAATGGAGAAACAAGAGGGTGCAGGATGAACATCGACTTCAAAGCGTCACTGACTATCACGGCGTTCATGGCGTCGAATGCCAGATATCGCTTTATCCTCGGTCCGTTCGGGTCAGGAAAGACGGTCGGTACGATCATGGAGTGTATCCGCCGGGCGACTATGCAGCGCCCGTCCCCCATTGACGGCAAACGCAAAACACGCATCGCCATCATCCGCAATACGGCGCCACAGTTAAATGATACAGTCATAAAATCATTCCTGTCGTGGTTCCCTTCGGGCACGCTGGGCGTGTACACCGCTACCGGAAAGACTTACAAGATACGTCAGGGCGATATTGAGTGCGATATCATATTCCGTGCCCTTGACGACGCCGCTGACGTATCCAACTTGCTGTCGTTGGAACTGACGATGGCAGAGTTGTCGGAGTTTCGTGAGTTAGCGCGCGAGATTGTAGAAGGGCTTGACGGCCGGATTGGTCGTTTTCCTGGGGCTCGCGACGGCGGCTGTACCTATGCGGGGATATTCGGCGACTCGAACATGCCGCAGGAGGGCAGTTGGTGGGAGCGCATGTTGGAAGGGTATGACCCCGACGACGGAAAAACTAAGAAGGGGAATGGCTGGGAAGTATTCAAGCAGCCTGCTGCGATGGTCAAACTGGCAGATGACACATACGCTCCAAACCCGCTTGCCGAGAACACTGAGAACCTCCCACAGAACTACTATCAGCACCTGTGCGTGGGGAAGAGCGAGGAGTACATTAGGACATATGTACTTATGCAATATGGAAGGTCGCTCGGTGGAAAACCTGTGCACCCCATGTTCAATCGCGACGTGCACGTGTCGAAACAGATACTGCTACCGAATAGGCAGAACCTCCTGCTAATCAGTGCTGACTTCGGACTTACCCCAGCCATCGTACTCAAACAGCAAGACGCCTTTGGGCGTGTCCTTGCCCTGGATGAAATCGTTACGTTCGGAATGGGAATAGAACGAGCGATTGAAACGAAACTGCTCCCGCTTATTAGGCAGAGATATGATGGGTTTGACATGTTCGTGACCGGCGATCCGGCGGGAGGGACGGGGGCACAGTCCAATGAAGTTTCGTGCAGTGATATATTTCGCCAGTACCGAAACAAAGGGCTTGGGAAGGTTAAATTGGCGTGGAGCAACAATCCAGTTCATCGGCAGGGCGCGACTGACCACTTCCTCAGCATGCTCGTTGACCGTGGCATGCCCGCATATCAGGTTTCCCCTACATGCGAATGGCTTATACAAGCACTCGGAGGGAAGTACCAATTCAAGAAATACAAAGACGGCCGCGAGAGTTCGGAGGTCGAGAAAAACGACTGGAGCCACGTCGGCGACGCGAATCAATATTCAGATATGTACTGGCAGCGCGGCGGCCGTCGGAAAGCCGAAAACACCGAACGCAGTACCATTCGCCCCCCCGCGAACGTTAATCCGTACGCCACACCGCGCTAAGGAAAAATCATGGACACCCCAACCCTACCCCCTGCCATCAACGACGACGCACTCAACAGGCTCGGCCGGCGCATCTTCGGCCTGTGGCCAACGCACGTCAGCGACCGCCGCCAGATCGAAGAACGCTGGATGAAGAACCTCTATCAGGTGCGGAAGATATATGACCCTGAAGTGCTGAGTATGATACCGGCGGATAGGTCAAAGGCATATCCCGGCATGACGGCGTGGATGGTGCGCGGCACAATTGCAAGGTTAATGCAAATGCTCTGGCCACAGACCGAGAAGAACTACGGCGTGCGGGCGTCGCCGCTGCCCGACCTGTCGACCGAGCAGTTGCAGCAGGTACTCGACAGTCTGGTGCAGGAGAAGGCGCAGGGCGGCGACGCCTCGCAAGTCGAACTCAGCGACGCCGAAATCGAGAAGGGCATCCGCGAGTTCGCCAAGGGTAAGGCCGAGTCGATGGAGAAGAAGATCGACGACGACCTCCAGGAGATGGAGTTCGTCACGCTGGCGCGCAAGGTCGTGCGGTCGGCGACGATCTACAATATTGGCATACTGACGGGGCCGTTCCACAAGAAGGTAAAGGCGCGCACCTGGCGGCGCGACGTCAACACCGGCGCCTACAAGGCCGTAGAAGTCGACAAGTACAAGCCGCTGTTTGAGTTCTTGCCGGTGTGGAACCACTACCCCGACATGACGGCTACCGACCTGACGAAACAGGACGGCAAGTTCGACAGGCACATCATGACGCGCGCCGAGGTAGAAGAACTCGCGCAGCGCCCCGACTTCATCGCGACGAGGATAACCGACTACCTGGAACGCAACCAGTCGGGCAACTACAAGGCACAGTGGTGGGAGTCCGTGATGAAGGGCGAACCCAAGAGTGCGCAGGCGGCGATCTCCGGCAAGGAAAGCCGAAAGTACGAAGTGCTGTCGTACTGGGGGCACGTCACCGGGCACGAACTGCGCGGCGCCGGCGTGACTATCGCCGACGCCGACCTCGGGCGATCGTTCCACAGTAACGTGTGGATGATCGACGACGTCACCATCAAGGCGAAGTTGGCGCCGCTTGGCGAGACTGTCCAGCACCACCACATCTTCGTGTTCGAGGACGACGACCTGTCCATCCTCGGCAACGGGCTGTGCGACACGCTGCGCGACTCGCAGGTCAGCCTGAACGAAACGGTGCGCGCCGCCCTCGACAACGCCGGCGTGATCGGCCCCATGGCGGAGATCAACACCGACATGCTGACGCCGGGCCAGTCCATGGCACTCAGCAAGCACAAGTCGTGGCTGCGCGAGAGCAACGGCGGCCAGTCCGACGCCATACCGGCGGTGCGTAACGTCAGTATCGACAGTCACATCCACGAGCTGCTGCCGCTGATCCAGTTGTTCCTGAGCTTCGGCGACAAGGAGTCCGGGCTGCCGCCGGCGTCGCTGGGCGACACGTCGGGTGGCGGCAGCGAGGCGCTTCGCACGCAGCGCAACGCCAGCATGTTCCTCGGCGCCGCCGCGCTGCCGGTGCGCGACACCGTGCGTAACTACGACACCTTCACCATATCGATGATCTCGGCGCTCGTGGCGTGGAACAAGAAGTACGACGCCGACCAGAGCCGCGACGGCGACCACAACATCATTGCCCGCGGCTCGACGAGCCTGATCGCGAAGGAAGTGCTGGCGCAGTCGCTCGCCGAGTTCAAGGCGAGCCTGACGCCAGACGAGCTGCCGTACATCAAGCCGCGCGCCCTGCTGATCGAACGCGCGAAGGCCAACGACATCCCCATCGACGACCTGATGGAGGACGAGGACAAGGCCGAGCAGATCATCGAGCGGAACGCTCAGCAGCAGGCCGCCATGGCCCAAGGCCAGATGGACCTCGTCACCGCCCAGGTCAAGGAGGTTCTCAGCAAGGCGCTGGAGCACGAGGCCAAGGCATCATCCGAGCAGGCGGCGGTCGGAACGACGGTGTTGCAGACCATCATCGACGCCATCAACACCAGCAACAAGCACAGCGTCGACCGGGCCAAGGCGCTGGTGGCGGCACATGCGGCCGACACGAGCCGGCAGGTCGGGCACGCGCAGGCCCTGACGGCAGCACACGGCGCCGATACGGCGCGGCAGGTAGCGGGTAAACCGGCGGCTGCTGGCCGGAATAAAGGAGGCTGATGATGGGGTATTCCAGCAGCGCTGAAGAGCGCAAGGCTCAAAATCTGATTGTGCGCCCCTTCCCAAGGGCAGGCAAAGTCGCAACATTCAAACGCCTGCGCCGACATCCGAATTTCAAGTGGCCAGCAGATCCGGCAGACCTGACCGACGATGCGCTCGTGCGGTATATTTGTGAGGCATGCGCGAACTTTGTAAGTCCTGAAAAGCACGAAGGCGAGAACGACGAGTTTCGGTGCGAGGATATATCCAATGCGATTCGGGAACTATTTTTGCCTGAATTGACGGGGCAGGTGGACCGCCTACGAACGATAGGAGGAGAGGCGACATGAACGGGTGGATTGGGGTAGATCTGGACGGCACGCTGGCTTACTACACCGGCTGGATTGGGCCGGAGCACATCGGCGATCCAATCCCAGAGATGGTACGGCGGGTAACGGCCTGGATTGCGAAAGACATCGAAGTTCGCATATTCACGGCTCGGGCTTCCGTTCCTGAGCAGGTTCCGTCGATTTACGAGTGGAGTCTCAAGCACATCGGAATTGTGCTGCCGGTGACGAACGTGAAGGATTTCGGCATGGTCGAATTGTGGGATGACCGGTGTGTGAGAGTCATACCCAACACAGGGCGCGCCTGTTGCGGGCTACAAGGAGAGTCGACATGAACGTGATCAAGCAGGAACAACACAAGACCGAACTGAACATTTTCCAGTGCCGGAACGAAGGCGGCCTGCAAGCCATGCGCGACTGGCTGTACGCGCGGCAGGCCCGCATCAATACGGAGTGGATTGGCATGGCGGGCGACGACTTGATCCGAGAACAAGGCGAGGCGCGCGTCGTGGCCCGGCTGATAAAGCTGATCGACGACGGCCCCGCCATCAAACAACTACAGGGAGCATGACATGGCAACTGACAACAACGATTTCGACGCCGCGTTCGCGGAGGTAGTCGCCGCGATGGACGCGGCCCCCGCGCCGGCACCAGCACCTGAGCCCGCGCCGTCTCCCATGCCGACTCCCGCGCCGACTCCAGCACCTGAGCCAGCGCCCGAGCCCGCGCCGGCGCCGGAGGCCGCCCTTGAACCGATCGAAACGCCAGCACCTGCCCCCGCGCCAGCACCTGCCCCCGCGCCAGCACCTGCCCCCGCGCCAGCACATGCCCCCGCGCCAGCACCTGCCCCTGCGCCGGCGCCGGCAGAGACGCCGGAAGCCAGGGCGGAGCGCGAGGCCCTGGAGGAAAGTATCACGCCCTACGCGCCGACCGAGGACGAAGTCGCGGCCCTGGAGCAGTTCAGGAAGGAGTTTCCGAGCGAGGCCAAGGCCATCGACGCCCGCCTCAAGTCGATCGACCGCGACATAAACGCCAGGGTATAAGGCCGTGCAGAAGTTCGCCGAACAGATGGAGCCCGGCTGGCGCCAGTTGAGAACACGGTGACGACATCAGCTATCGAGGCCCACGTTGCCGCCCTGCACGCCGCGCACAGCGACTACGACGCCGTGATCGCGAAGGCCCCGGCGTGGATCAAGACGTTGCCGTCGTACGCGCAGGCTGGCGCGCAGGCGGTGTACGACCGCGGCACGACGCAGGACGTGATAGCCTTGGTGAATGACTTCAAGAAGGCGACTGGAGTAGCCACCCGGCCGCGCCTGCACCAGCGCCCGTTCCGAAGCCGCCTCCTGCTGGAGCCGAAGACCTGACGCCGGTCGGCTCGCGGCGCGTCGCCGTGACGCCGAGGGGCACCCAGATCCAATGACTTCGCGGGGCTTTCGCCGAGGCCGTGGCGGCCATGAAGTAACCCCTTGCACAAAAAGGTAAAAGGTGGAATACTGGTTATATGAATGATCGAACCCTAACCTAACGCGAGGAGATCTCCGTGGCGCTTACCAACCCCTTGACCGAAAAGACATTGCCGCAGCGATCGTTGACCCCGAGGTAAAACGGCTTCTGCGCCAAATGCTCGCCGGCACTACGATGCAACTCGAAGCTGGCGCCGGCATCACTTCCGGTACCGGCACCGTGTATCGATCCAGTGTCACGAAAGACAACGGACTCATTACCACCACGATCCTCATCGATCTCACGGGCCTGGCGTCATCCACTACTGACCTCGACATCATCGGCGTCGGCACCAGTCCGGCGCACATCGGTCAGGTCTCCGTCGCCCGCAGCGGCACGCTACTCAGCGGCAGAATGACCTGCCTTGAAGTCCCCGCCGGCGGCGTCGCCGACATCGACCTGTATTCCGCCACCGAAGGCACCGGCGTGTTCGACGGCGGCGTCGCCGCCCTCACCGAGACCGCGCTGATCACTGCTGGCGGCAACTGGACTCTGGCTTTGGTTAAGGCGATTGCTCAGCCGGCCGCGACGAGCCAGTATCTGTACCTGACCGGCGGCGCCGCCGCGCCGCCACGTACCTGACCGGCAAGTTCCTGATCGAGCTGCAAGGATACGACGCCTAAGACCGACCGCATCATG
>JADJVV010000039.1 GCA_016710435.1 Hyphomicrobiales bacterium
ATCGTGGTAGTCAACCGCCGCGCGTCCGCCGCTTACAGCATGGGGACGGACTACGACGAGGGGTTCAACACCGCAATGATAGCCGTCGCCGTCGCCGTGGGCATTGACCCTAGCGAGATTGCACCTGGGAGATAGCGGATGCGGACAATCGGCAGCGCCTTTCTAATCGCCGTCACCGTCGTTACAGTCGGTTTCATGGCCGCTATCTGGGATACCATCCCCGCCGGTGTTGCCATTGCCGGTGAATTTGCGCTGCTCAGCCTGCGCACATGCGGAGCCGTCATCATTGCGGTTATCGCCGTGGTCGCATTCTGGTTCATCGCCAGACAGGCGCATGAGCGCAACCGGATGCGGGACGGTGCATGGCCGCTGCGAGAATACCAACTGCTCCCGCTTACCGCCCGCATCGCCAACTTCGTGACCGGGCGCCCGTCACCGAAGGCAGTCTACGATCACAACCTGAACGCCGCGCCGTGGGCAGTTATCCATGACGCCATCTATGTACCGCCAGTTACAGCGGAGCAATTCGCCTACGCTCAGCACCAGGAGACAACGAACCGCATCCGTGCCCGCTGGCCAGGGGACGCAACGCTATCATTGCCATTCGTGAACGTCGGCAGCCTGGGCAAGATGAGCGCGCCAGAAGCGAGACTAGCAGCCGGCGCATACGACCGACCGCAGAAACAGTTGACCGGTCCTGTCGCCGATGCGCCGCAGCCGAAACTGTCCCCGCCGCTCAGTCTTGAAACCGCATTGACGCAGACGACGCACAAGAAATGGATCCTGGGCCAGAATCGGGAATCGGGCGAGCTTGCTATTTGGATGCCAGATTCAACCCCGCACATCGGCGTTATCGGCGCGTCCGGTTCCGGCAAAACCGAGAGCAGCATCATGCACCTGATAACCGCCGCTCGCACTGGGCCGGCTGCGACACGTTGGCACGTCATCATTCTCGACCCCATCGGCGGCGCCGACTTGCGCCCCTTCTCCGCCAAAACGGAATGGCACGATACGTCTGCAGACGTGTTCCCTGACCAACTGGCGGCGCTGTCGGCAATCATGGAAGAGCGCAAGCGGTTGTGCTCCGCCGCCGGCGTGCCACGGGTTGCGGACCTTCCCGATGCGCCCCGCCAGGTCATGCTGCTGATTGACGAATTCGGTCAACTGATGTCACGGCTGCGAGGTGCGGCGCGGGAATCAGCATCGGTCGTGTTGGAAGATATTGTGCGAGTCGGTCGCAAGTGGGGCATTCACCTGGCGCTGTGTGACCAGGATAAGTCCCGATGGTCGCCGACGATTCGTGACAACATCTCGCCAACGCTGACATACAGGATGGCCGATTATGGCGGTAGCAGGGTCAAGGCCTTCGATGCTGATACGCTGTCAACCGGTCAATTCGTCATGGGTCGCAGGGTCTTTGACGCATGGCACGTTGCGCCCCGACTGGGCGAGATTCTGTCGGCAATGCCGGCGCAGAGCGCACGGCTGATCGGCGTTCGTTCGGTCACGTCACCGAACGGGGGAGAGGGGGTGTCACCAGATACCGAACGCCTACCGAACGCCGAACGAACGCTGATTTTGCGCCTGAACCGAACGCCGAAACGATGCCGGTTGACGACAGTCCGACCGACTTGCAGAGCGCAGTCTGGTTCTGGCGAGACGCCCATCCAGCCGGCACGCAGGCCGAGATGCGCCGTGATTTTGCCGATGGCGGAGTCGATATTGCCCGTGGGTATGCTCACGAATTGTGGCACAAGTGGCCCGGTTCCCCATCCGCTATCGACCTGTCAACCGAAGCCGGTCGTGCCGCTTTTGCCACATTCGCCGCCGATGTGCGCTTGCCATCCGGCGACCGTCTTGGCACCGACATCGCCGCAGAGGTGACAGCGTGATAGACATCCTCCGCCTGCTTGACACCCTCTCCGGTTACATCCGCCACGGTAGATTGCACCGCTTCACGTTTCGAGTCGCCACCGGCGCCCAGGTGGAACGCATCCTTCGCAGCTACGGCGTGCCGCAATACGGGCGTGGTATCCTGCGCAACGGCGACCGAACGTTCTTAGTCCCCGCCAGACAAGCGCAATGGGCAGAGTATCTGCTCATCCGCTCAGACATCCCGCTGACATCCCGCCGCATCAATCGGCGCCACAAGGCCGGTGCGATGCCGCAAGCCTGGGGAGTCGGCGTGCGACATCCGTCGTTTGTGGCACGGCTGGGAAAGTGGATGGGAGTCTAGTTGTTGCGCAACTTCGTTTCACCTGTTGACATTATCTATTCCGTATGATACAATAGATACATAAGGCAACAGGGAAGATAACGAAGGGAACTGACAATGAAGACTTTCGCAAATGGCAGCAAGGGATACGAACTGGTAGAGAAGGCAATGAGCAGCCGCAATGCCGCCTGGATGACCAAGACAATCAATGGCGCCGACAGCGCAGCCAAGCAACTGATGATCGTCGCAACTGCCCGCCAGATTGCGAATGCCGAAGTCAACGCCGAAGTGTACTTCTATCAGCCCAGCATGATTAGCCAGTCGATTTTCTCCGACTTGGTTGCGAAGGTTGACCGCTTCGGCGACAACGCCTTCAAGCTGAGCGAGAAGCAGGTCGCAGTTATCGTGTCCGATTTGATGTGTGCGGCGGTGGCTTTATGACAGATGACTGGCGCAAACTACCACGCAAGGCGGGCGGCGGGCGCAAGCCTACCGCCCCAGGCGGTGTCCATCCGGTAACGATCACTCTGAGCGACGCGGATGTGGCTCTGCTCAAGCGGATTGATTCGAATATCAGCAACGCGGTACGTGTCCTAATTCAGGAGAAAAATCAGATGCTGCACCAAAATGATGTACTGATGGAAGTCGCCATAGATCGCATTTTGCAATGGGATTATAAGGCGACTGGCGACTTGGCCCCGTGGGATTACGACGCAGGGTTGACTGGCGCAACGGGGCGCGAAGATGCGGTTGCTTTCGTCGTGGAGTATGACTGGAAAGCGCCGGCGAAGGATGATCCCAAGGGATTCGAAATTGCCTTTGATGCGTGGCGCAATGACGTGATCGAGCGCCAGAGCAAATAGCTACTGAATCGCCACCCGGCAGGCAGATGCCGGGAAGGAATGAGAAGATGACAGAGCATCAGTACGATGTCCAGATCAGTGCGGAATTGCAAGAGCGGGTTCGCCGCACCCCACACGGAAAGACAATCTTTCAGGCGTACCCTCGCCTGTACGCCGAATATGTCGCGGCGGAACAGGCAGGCAACCAGGATGCGATGTACCAGATTTCAGGCGACATCGCCCGCATGCCGCGATGGCGGAAGTGTACGACGCCAAATAGCCCCCACCCACAACCGCATACACTCCACCCAAGACCGGCTCCAACCGGTCTTTTTATTTCACAAGCCAAGGCCGCCACGCTCGCCACACATCCACAACCTGGTCAGCCGTCACGGTCCCCGACAGCAGCGCCAGCGCCGTGACGTTGCGACTGTTGCCGACGCCGAACACGTCCAGTATCGTCGCCGAATAGGTTTTGACGGTAGGCATTGACAGTCCCATCGCAGCGCCAACCTCAGCCAGTGACAGTCCCGCCGTGATGAAGATGAGCGCCTGGGTTTCACGTTCGGTCAATCGGGACAGCGGCGGATGGCACACCGTAACTGGGGTGACAATCAAGTCGCCGCGACCTCGTTCCCGTTCCGGTGCTCGATGCGGAACGTCCTTTTGACCGCTATCGCCCACCACGCCCACCCCAGGCTTGCGGCGCCAAGTTCCGCAACCGTCAACGGCCAGATAAGCATCTCTCTCGTAAGCCAGTTCAGGTCACGAATCGAGAGGGCCAACATCAGCAGCCACAAAGCGAACAGAGCCAAGCGCCGAAACCGCCAACGGCACATGGGTCACTCTAACGTATTGACCTCGCACAAGCCACAAAGTGGACATGCCAACTGTCAGTAGCGCAAACAAACTCAGATGCGCTACCAACCTGAATAGTGTCGAATCGTTTTGAGGGTCTAAGGTCACAAGGTCCGCCCACGAACAATTGTAATCGGCGCACGTTTATCTACCGTTTATGCGCCGCTCTGCGCTGCTTCAAGCGCCGCTACCCGTTCCGCCAGATTCGACACCGCCATCAGCAGGTCGCCGATGACCGTGATAACCGATAGCGACTTCCCGGCCGGATGTTCCGCGTCGCGGTCCATGCCGTAGCGCGGCGCATAGTCCACGACCACGCCGCTGAACTCCTCACCGTTGTATGCGCCGCTCTTGTAGGTGAACCGCCGCACCGCTTCCGCGCCGGCCCGCACCGCTGCCAGCACGTCGTCAATCGGCAGCGGGTCGCCTGCGACATCCTTGCTGTCGAGGCTTGATGTCTGTGCGCCGATGACAGTCCCCGCGGTATCGTTAGCGTTTACCGGTAGATTGACATCGATGCGCAGCACGCCGGAATCATCCGGCCAAATCCAGTATGTTTGCCCGCCCTTGTCGCGCATGCCAATCGTGCCCGCCGCCGGCGTCGATGCGTTTGTGTTTCGGTCGGCCAATATGCGCCCGCCGGCCAGCGTCCCGTTGTCGAATGGCGACATCGTTAGCTGACTCACATTCGACAAAACCTCCAGTTTCATCCGCTCCTGGCCGGCGTAAGAAGCCGACAGGACAGCGACCGATGTCGATGCGGGCGCGCCAAGCGCCAAGGCCTTCTCGGTCGTGCCGGTTGGCGAAATGTTGTTCGGCCCAGTAAACAGGTTTGTTGCGCTCAGCAGCGCAGCCGCCCCCGTCGCCGGTACAGTTAGAGTGAATCCGCCAGTGGCAATCGTGCCAGTGCCGGTGATCGTTGCGCCAACCAGCACGGACCGCTGTATCTTGAGGTATTGACCCGTCGATACGTCCCAAATGCCA
>JADJVV010000040.1 GCA_016710435.1 Hyphomicrobiales bacterium
TGGCCGAGCGCGCGTCCGTCCATGCCGATAAGATTTGGACCGATGCTGATTTTGCAGGCATCAAAACCGGTCAGTAGGTCATGTCCGAAAGGAGACCTGACCCAGCAATGGACAATCAGGGGACACTATGAACTCAGAAGTTGCTGCATCCCTAGCCCGAGAAGGGGAGATCGTAGATAGCGAACCCATCGGTCCGGGTCGCCCATCCCTTTACCGCGATGAGTTCGCAGCGCAGGCAGAGAAGCTCTGCAAGCTCGGTGCGACAGATGTCGACCTCGCAGATTTCTTTGGAGTTACAAAGCGCACGATCGAACGATGGCGATCGATGCATGAGCAATTTTGTCGCTCCATAATAGTAGGCAAGGAAGAGGCCGACAACGCAGTTGAGCGAAGCTTGTACCAGAAGGCCGTAGGGTACGAGCAGGAGGCGGTCAAAATCTTCATGCCGGCCGGGGCTGAAAAGCCTGTCTATGCGCCGTATCGCGAGAAGGTGGCCCCTGACACGGCGGCTGCAATCTTCTGGCTCAAGAACCGCCGTAAGGACAAGTGGCGTGATCGTATTGAGCAGGATGTAACGCACACACTGACGATCTCGGCGGAATTCGAGGCGTTCGTGAAGAACCTCAATTCTGGCTCTAGCGCAAAAGTCATCGAGCATATCGCCGATGCTGCGGAATAGAATTCCTGCGAGTGTCGCCATTCGCCGGGCGGACACTTTCAGTCTCGGAATGGTTTTGCTTTGAGCTGGCAAGAGATGGTGCGGCGCTGGTCCGCATCGCCGTTTCATTTTGTCCTTGAGGCCATGTTCCACATTACGGAGGAACAGTGGTCGCCGTGGGTGCCAGGATCGCCGAGGCCGGAAACGCCGCCCGTCGGCCCGGAGTTGTGGCAGGGTGAGTTTCTCAAGGATGTTGGCCGGGCGCGCGAAGAAGGGCGACGACGGTTTTCGGTTCGCGCCGGTCATGGCGTCGGCAAGTCGACGGTCGAAGCGTGGTTGATCCTCTGGTTCGTGCTGTTCCATCGCAACCTGAAGTGCCCGGTCACGGCGAACAGCCAAGATCAGCTGCGAGATGTCGTCTGGGCGGAGATCAGTCGTTGGTGGCGCGAGCTTCCGCCGTTCCTCAAGGACATGATCGAGGTTACGGCTGAGCGTGTTTCGATCAAGGCCGATCCAGAGGGGGCGTTCGCCGTGGCGCGGACAGCGCGCCCGGAACGGCCAGAAGCGTTGCAGGGCTTCCACGCCGGAACACTGGCGTTCTTCATCGAAGAAGCCTCCGGCATTGATGACGTGATCTTTGAGACCGCCGGCGGCGCTCTCAGTTCTGAACACAGTTGGGTTTTCATGTTCGCCAACCCAACCCGAACGAGTGGATACTTTTTCCGCTCACACCACTCGAATAGAGACCAATGGCGTGTCTATCATGTCCCGTGCCAGTCTTCATCTCGCGTCAGTCCAGAGTATCCGGCGCAGATCGCGCGGGAGTACGGTGAGGGATCAAACGTCTATCGCGTGCGCGTGCTCGGCGACTTTCCACTAACCGAGGACGACAGCGTGATTTCTCTTGGTTCTGTCGAGGCTGCTGTCGGTCGCGAAGTGTCTCCGGGTGATGCATCTGTGGTGTGGGGGCTGGACGTGGCGCGCTTCGGCGACGACTCGACGGCCCTGGCCAAGCGTCGCGGGAATACATTGCTGGCCCAGGTCGTCGAATGGCGCAAGAAGGATCTGATGCAGACGGTCGGCCTGATCGTGCGCGAGTTCGAACAGTCGCGCGACAGTGAGAGGCCAGGCGCGATCAACGTCGATGTCATCGGCATGGGTGGCGGTGTTGTCGACCGGTTGCGGGAGCTGGGGTTGCCGGTGCGCGGCGTCAATGTCAGCGAGGCGCCGGCCACGGATGCCGATCGCTACATGCGGCTACGCGATGAGCTATGGTTCAAGGGCAAGTCGTGGTTCGAATCGCGGGCGGTCACGATGCCGCGTGACGATGGCCTGATTTCTGAGATCGTGGTGCCAAAGTACAAGGTTGAATCGTCTGGCAAGCTCAAAGTGGAAAGCAAGGACGATCTCAAGAAGCGCGGCTTCAAGTCTCCGAACAAGGCCGATGCCTTTCTGCTGACGTTCGCAGGTGGCGATCACGCCATGTCCTCGCATCGCCAGATCGTCGCGGCCATGTATTACGACGTGCATGCCGTCTCTCATGACTCCTACGAACGTGTTGTGCGCCAATCGACGGCGTCCATGGACTACGACCCGCACCGCTATTGATGCTGACGACACCAACTCGTATCGACCTCGAATACCTCTGTCTCAATATGCGGGCCTGCGATCTGGTCGAGATCATGAATCTTGTCCCGTTCGATGCGCCGATCGTGCTGGCCCACGTATGCGACGAACTCATCCGCAACAATGGGCGTGGTCGTATCTCGTGGGCCAACGGCAAGCCATGCGCCGTGGCTGCGCTGACCGAAACGAGGCCCGGCGTGTGGGAAGTGACGATGTTCGGGACTGACGACCTGAGGTCTGGGATCGTGCCGCTGATGCGTTGGTTTCGCGCCGAGGCCGCGGACCTCATCAAACAGTGCAAAGGCCATCGTCTGCAGTGCGACAGCCGGGCCGATCACCATGAGGCGCACAAGCTTATCCGCGCCATGGGCGGAGTCGCCGAGGGCCCTCCCATGGCTGGCTACGGCAAGGACGGTGGCGACTATCAGCGGTTCGTGTGGCTCGTCGGTCGCAACGACGCGATCGTGCGACCGCATTACGTGCAAGCAAAGGAGGCATGACCGATGTGTTTTGGTGGTGGTGGCAGCAATGCGCAGCCCAAGCAGAAGCCGGTGACGCAATTCGACTACTCAGCCGATCGCTCCAACACGGCGCAGCAACGTGCAGCGTTGCTGGCGTCGACGAATGGCGGTGCCGCCGATACGGCGTCGTTCGGGTCTTCGCTCGGAACCGGCGGCTCGGATGGTGGATTGCCCGCTGCCGGTGGCATGGCTGACGGTCGCAGCTCGAGCGCGAGGTAACGGCGATGTGCATGGCCAAGCCTCCAACCCCCGTCGCGCCTCCGCCGCCCGTGCCGGTGCGTGACGCCAAGATCGATGCTCTCCGCTCCCGTCAGCGTGGCGCCATGCTGGGTGCTGAGGGCGGATATCAGTCGACGATGCTAACCGGAGCGGGTGGCGACACTACGGCAGCGGCTACGGCCAGTCCGACGCTCGGCAAGTGATGGACGTCAGTTCACTCCGCCAGCGCTACGACAGCTTGAAGGGGTCTCCTGAGCGCGCCAACATGGAGGCGCACTGTCAGGAGGTGGCTGAGTACGTGTCGCCCCGCAAGATCGACTTCGTCGGCATGAGGTCGCCGGGCGACAAGCGTATGCAAAGGGTGCAGGACCCTACCGGCATATTTTCCAACGAGCTGCTGGCTGCCGGGCTCCACGGCATGGCCACGAACCCGGCAGCGAAGTGGTTCACGCTTCGCATGATCACAGGTCAGGACTTCGGTTCTGACGGTGAGTTGATCGACCTCAACGAGAATGCCGACGTTCGCCGATTTCTATCCCACGTCGAGGACGTGATGTGGTCGCGGCTTTACGAGCCTGGAACAAACTTCACCACAGCACTGCACGAGACCTATCTCGACCTTGGCGCATTTGGCACAGCGATTCTGTACATCGGCCAGCGCGATGACGGTGGTCTGCTGTTCGAATCTAGGTCGCTGGCTGAATGCGTCATCGCCGAGAACGTTGATGGCCGTGTCGACACGGTGTTCCGTCGATCGACCTACACCGTTCGACAGATGATGCAGATGGTGCAGTCTGGCGATTGGAAATCGGTCTCGGGTCGCGTCAAAAATCTTTACGACGCCAAGAAGTACGACGATCCTGTCCACGTCATTCATGCGGTTCTTCCGCGCTCCGAGCGCGATGCGAGCAAGCGCGATTCCAAGAACATGCCGTTCGCGTCCGTCTACTTCGAACACGACGGCGAGCATGTTCTGTCGGAGAGCGGATATCCAGAGTTCCCGTATCTTTGTCCGCGCTGGTCGAAGTATTCCAGTGAAGTCTATGGTCGCTCGCCGGCCATGACAGCGCTTCCTGACATCAAGATGCTGCAATCGATGATGCTGGTTTTCCTCAAGACGGCGCAGAAGAACGCCGATCCCGTGACCTGGATCAACGATGACGGCCAGATGGGCCAGGTCCGGCAAGTTCCGGGCGGCATCAACTATCTGCGCGGAAATCCCAACGATCGCATCATGCTGCAGCCGACGAGTCCGCAAGGCCTTCAGGCCGTTGCAACGGCCATGGACGGCATCAGGGCGCGTATTCGCACGGCGTTTTTCACCGACGAAATGCAGTTCGTCACCGACAAGCAGATGACTGCGACCGAGGTCATGGCACGCACGCAGGAGCGCATGCGCTTGCTTGGCCCGCTGATGGGGCGTCTTGAAAGCGAGCTTCTTGGACCGATGGTTGCCCGCGTTTTCGGAATCCTGGAGCGCATGTCGGTTCTTCCAGTGGCGCCAGAGATGCTCAAAGACAAGGATTTCACCGTCGAATACGTGAGCCCGATTGCAACGGCGCAGCGCCAGCAGGCAGCGTCCGGCATCATGCAGGTGTATCAGCTTCTCGCGCCACTCGGCCCTGAGGCCGCGATGCAGGTGATGATGAAGCGCGTCAACCCTGAAAAGCTGGTGGATTGGGCCTGGAGCCTGTTCAACTGTGATCCTGACTTGCTGAACGACGAGGCGGCCCAGGAGCAGGCTGGCCAGATGCAGAACGCCATGCAGGCTATCCAGATGGGCCAGCCAATGGCCGAGATCGCGCACAAGGGTGCCGGCGCCATGAAGCAGCTGGCCGATGCTCAGGCTGGCGGCGGCATCGATCTCAATCAGGCCATGTCAGCCTATGCCGGTGCCGTCAAGAGCAATCCGCAGGCCATGAGCGAAGCACAGGCGATGATGAATGGACAGCAACCGCAACAGTAAGCCGCGCCGGCTTTCGGCGCGCAAGATCTCCGACGCCTGGAAGCGATTCCACGCCTCGCCCGATGGCCGCGCTGCGATCGCCGACTACCTGGTGACCTGCAACGTCTATAACCCCATCGACAGCAGTGATCCGATCGAGTGTCACCGCATGGAGGGCGAGCGCCGGGCGGCGCTGCGCATCGTCAGCCTTCTCAGCCTTCGCCATGGCGATTTCGTAAGCGCGGCTCAGGAGGATACGGAGATCGCCATCCAAATGAGTGGTTTTCATGCCTGATATCATGGGAAACGTCCCGATGATGCACTGCCTGGTGCGTGGCGAGTATCTGCGGGACCGCCAGCGCGGGCATGGCGAGTATGTCGAGGCGTTCGCCTACGGTGTTCGCTGCGTTCGCGGTCATTCCCTGTGGTTCCAGTGCGCGCTCCAGGCTCCCTATGGCGGTGTCAACTTCCTGCTGCCTATCCGGGCGCTTGTCACCAAGCCGTGTCCAGACCCAGAGGTTATGACATACGTGCAGCCGTGGGACTGTTTCTCGTCTACATTCGGTATTGTCGAATTCGACTTCATCAAGCGCGGAGAGGCCTATGTGCTGCCAGCCAAGAAGCCGGGCCAGTATCAGTTCACGATCGACTTTACCGGGTCGGATTTGGCGGACTACCCAGATCAGCACAAGCATCTTCACGTCGTCAAAATGGGCAACGGCCTGATCGGGGCGTTTCCAAATAACCGCGTGCTGACGCCTGACCCGGCCTTTGCGCCCATGATGACAGAACGGCCGGACTTCATGTCCATCTCTGGCGAGTATCGGGCCGAGGGCAATCAGCATTTGTTCGACGTGCGTCGCGTGACGGGTGAGACCGTGGACGGTCCTCCCGAGGAGCAAACCATCAACTGAGGTTCGACATGGAAGGACAAGCCCAAGCCGCCCCGGCCCCTGAGAACACGGGCGGCACGTTTCTCACCTCTCCGCCACCGGCACCAGCTGCGGCGCCCATGGACCCAGCTCAAGCCGGTGCCGAAGCCGCGATTGCTGCGGCCAAGCTCGACAACCAGCGCCCGGAGTGGGCACCGGAGAAGTTCTGGGATGCAGACAAGCGCTCCTTGAAACATGAGGACCTCGGCAAGGCCTATATGAACCTCGAGCGTCTCGTCGGACACGAGAAAATCCCCGTGCCGAAGTCCGACGATGATAAAGATGGATGGGAGCGCTGGTGGAAGGCTGCCGGCCGCCCCGATGACCCCAACGGCTACGAGTTCAAAAAGCCGCAACTTCCGGACGACATGGGTTACGACGATGACACGGAAAAATCTTTCCGAACGTGGGCACATGTCAACGGCCTGTCCAAGAAGCAAGCGCAGGCTCTGTATGACGGCTACGTCAAGACCCAGATCGAGAAGCACGGTGCATGGTCTGTGGCGCAGAAGCAGGCGGCCGACAAGGTTCGCGCCGACTTGATGCGCGAGCACGGTGCTCAGTACGAGGCCTTCACCCGATCGGCGACGTCGGCGATCGATCAGTATGGCGATCCTGAGTTCCGCCGGTATCTCGACGAGACCGGCCTCGGCAATGACCCGCGCATGATCCGGGTCTTCGGCCGCATCGGAAGTGAGCTTGCCGGAGAAACGCGGCTAAAGGGCAAGCCAGCCGCGGCCGACAATCCGGCTGACATCGATGCTGCAATTGCCAAGTTCCAGACCGACAACAAGGATGCTCTGTTCAGCAAGAACCATCCCGATCATGACCGGGTGGTGAAGGCCTATAATGGCCTGTTCGAAAAGCGCTACGGTACGGACCCCGTCATGGTGCGTGACTGATGGCAAGTGCTGAACATCGCCTTCGCATTCTCGAAATGGCCAAACCGGTTCTGGTCAATCCTGACCTGAATCTCTGGATCGAGAATGCCAGGAAGATCGAGGCTTACGTCGACGGGTCGGGACACGCCGAAAAGGCCCCCGAGCAATCCCCGCAGACATTGAGCCTTCCCCAAGCCCGGAACACCCGGCCGTTGCCGGCTCCGGCACGCAAGTAAGCCTGCCGCGTACACTCGACGACCGGCGGCCCGCCACGAGCGGACACCCGAAACGGCTCGACGAATCCGTCCCCAAAACTGAAACCGTCATCAAGGAGCTGACAGCATGTCTGTTCAGATCACGACGGCGTTCGTCCAGCAATTCAAGTCGAACGTCAAACTTCTCACGCAGCAGAAGGGTTCCAAGCTGCGCCCTTGTGTCGAGACCGAATCGGTCACCGGCAATATCGCCTACTTCGAGCAGATCGGCGCCACGGCGGCACGCAAGCGCACCTCGCGCCATGCCGACACACCACGCATGGACACGCCGCACGCCCGCAGGCGTGTGTCGCTGTTTGACTACGAGGTCTCAGACCTCATCGACAACGAAGACAAGATCCGGATGCTCATCGACCCGACGTCTCAGTATACCGAGACCATGGCGATGGCCCTCGGGCGCTCTATGGACGACGAGATCATCGCCGCTGCCGATGGTACGGCCTATACCGGAGTCGACGGCTCTACCGCGACAGCCTATGACACCAGCATGACGGTCGCAGTCACGACCCGAGCGCCTGGTGTCACGTCGGCCAACTACGGGCTCAACGTCGCAAAGATTCTTGCGGCTGGCGAGCGCCTGGGAACCAACAACGTCGACCAGGACGACGAGAAGTACCTGATCATCAACTCGCGTCAGGTGACGTCCCTGCTCAACGACACCCGTATCAGTTCGGCCGACTTCAACCTCGCCCGCCCGCTGATGAGCGGTCAGGTCGCTGAGTTCGGCGGCTTCAAGATCGTGGTCTGCAACCGCATCGTCACGGACTCGAACGACTACGACAAGTGCCTGTTCTGGGCCAAGGGCGGCATGAAGCTTGGCCTCGGTCAGGACATCATGACTCGCGTCTCCGAGCGCGACGACAAGGGGTACTCCACGCAGATCTTCGCCAAGATGACCATCGGCGCGACCCGCATGGAAGAGGTCCGTGTCGGCTACATCGAGTGCCACACCACCAACGGGCCGTCGAGCTAAGGAAGGACGTGATCCATGGCAGTAGTCAATACCAAGTCGAGCCGCGTGACGAACGCGGATTCCTCGACGCAGACGCTCGATAAGATCGGCGTCAACCAGGGCCGCGTGCACCGTCAGGTGGCCACCGTCGAAACGGTCAGCGGCGACTCGATCGCCTCGACCTATCGCATGCTGCGCGTGCATTCGTCGTGGTCGATCGTGTCGATCAAGATCTTTTGCGACGACATCACCTCGGCAGCAGCAGACGTCGGTCTCTACAACATTGCCTCGCGTTCCAGTGGGGCTGTGGTGGATGCCGACGCCTACGGTTCGGCCGTATCTCTTGCCACGGCAAGTACGACTGGAATCGAGGTCGCCTATGAGGCCCGTGACATCGCCAACTGCGAGCGTCAGGTGTGGCA
>JADJVV010000041.1 GCA_016710435.1 Hyphomicrobiales bacterium
GATCCTCTTCCGTTTTGGCGGATCGCATTTCCGCAAGAATGGCATTCCTTTCATTGATGTCGTTGGACATCTCAAATTGCTTTGCCAACGCAAGGCGACGGTTTTTGACCTCATCAAGGGCGGACTGCGGATTAGACGCAACGTCCTTTGCTCGACCAATATCGACCAAGCCCGACAGGATTCCGCTTTCTGCAGCCTGTAGAGCATTGCCAACAAAGCCCCGCCCGATGCGTTCCGGCACGTTCCCAAGGGACGACAGGATTGCCTCGCCCGTGGGGGTGTATTCTTGCGGCGTCGGGGTGAATGTGGATTTTGGCTTGGCTGCCTCGTTCCGCATCGCGGCCACTACAGCCTGATCCATCAGGCTTCCTGGATTGGCCCGGCCTGACTGCTCGAACACAGGGCCACGGCTTTGGTCGGCATTGATGACGGGGCCAGATACTCGCGGCGCGGGAGGAGCCGCAGTGGCCTGCATTGCTGCCACCAATGGATCACTCGGCCCGGACGCGATCGAGGGAGCCATGGTTGTGCCGATCGGCGCGGCGGGCACGTTCAGGCCGGGCACACGCTGGCCAAGCGGAATTTGCGTCCCGGCCTCCGGGCCGTTGGGCGCCATGGCCGAAACGAAGGGATCAGTCAGCGCGGCGGGTGATGTCGACTCTGCGGGCATCGCAGGAATCGGTGCTTCCTGTGGAGCACGAGAAGGTGCAGCCGCATTGCCGGGAACAGCCTTGCGGGCCTCGACCGCCATCTGTGCAAGACGCGCCGCGCCAGCCGCGTCACCAGCCGCATCCGCAGCGCGGAGCGCCTTCATCAGGCTTGCATAATCATCCATGGGTCAGCCGCCGTATTTGAGAAGGAGTTCATCGTCCGTCATCATGCCGGCGCCACCCGGAGAGGAAAGGCCACCGGTCGGGTCTTTCGGAAGAACCGGATCGGGTGGCGCAATCGGAGCCATGGCAACGTCAAGCGGCGCTGGGCCTGGGGCCGCGCCACCATCAGGCCCGATCAGGGGCCACCATTGACCATGCCCGTCATACCGGCCCGGTCGCCCGTTGGCATCATTGACGACTGCACCGTAAAGACGCGGAGTCTTTGTCGAGCCACCGCCGCCAGACGACCGGCTGCGACGTTTGTGACCACCACCGGAACCACCGCCGGCTCCCATGATGGGCGCCATGGCCGCATCGAATTTCTTCTGGGCAATCGCCTTGAGATAGCTTGGCGCGTTCTCGTTGTTCAGGATGTCGAGCGCCTGCTTGGCATCCGGGCTCATGCCGCCCGGCCCGAGAAGAGCATCGGTCATGCCGGACACTTCGGCGTCTCGGGCATCGCCCCTGATCTTTTCATTCCGCGCGCCCACGAGCGCGCTGGCGATCGGGGTCAGCGCCGAGATGAAGGGGTTTGTCGATCCCTGGGCCGACTGCATCGCCATTTCCAGAAACTTCATCGTCATGTCGTGGCGTTCCTGACTGCCGCGCGCACCGAAGAAGCCGCCCGGCTGTGCCGGTTTTGCGGGCTGCACTGGTTGGGCAGCGGGCACATTCAGCCTGGGGTTTGGCATCGGCCGCGTCATGCCACCCATATGACCGGTTGGCCGGGGTCCACCACCGAGTCCGAAGCCCATCTTTGCCATCAGTGAACCCTCTCGGTGACAATGGCGCGCTCAAGCGCGGCAATGCGCTGCAGTGCCGATTTCAGACCCGCCAGAGTGATGCCAAGCGCGTCGATAACGTGAATTTCCCGCTCGCCACCAAGACCGGTCAGGGCGTGGAAGTCCTCTGCCATCGGCCCCATGTGGATGGAGTTGTCACCGTTCGGCGCATGTTCCGGCAGATAGCGCCAATACCTGATCGGCAGGCGGGCGATGGCATCGGCCACGTCGTCCGTGTCAATCTGGCCTGTCACTTCCTTGTAGGACTCCGAGCACTTCATCAGCATGGCGCCACCGAGGCTTCCCAGAGCGCCAAGGGTTGCCCCCTGATTGGCCTGCTGCTGGTTGTAGTTTGCCATGTCGGCCTTGTATTTCTCCCCCACCAGGCCGGAGTAGTTGACGCCCGCACCCTGCCCGTTCGGCACGGCGGAAGGCGGGTTGTAACCGCCTCCCATGGCCGCGACCAATTCCGAGATAGCGTTCTGTCGGGAAGCCTGATCCATGCCGAAGAGGCGGCTTTGTTCGCCACCGGCATTGATGTCGGCATCCATCGCCAGACGGGAAATCGTGTCCTGCGTCTCGCGCTGCTGGGCGCCATAGGCATCGTTGAACGCTTTGCCGCCGATGGGAATGCCACGCGCCTGCAGGTTGTTGAGCAGGCGGTTGTTGGATTGGTCAATTCCGGGCTTCATCATCGAATAGGATCGGTCGAAGATGCTCTGAGCGACCGTGCCGCGATCCTGCACGCGCGGCGCATCCGGCATGTTGGTGATGTTGTCGCCGACGATGCGGTTGGTCAGGTCGACCGATGCGGGCTGCAGCGACTCGCGAATAGCCCGCTCCCATGGGCTTTCCATGGTCTGCACCGCAGATTGCGAACCCTGCGGCGCCACGCCTTGGGTAAATTCGTTTGTCGTGGGGTCCGTGTAGCCGTAGCGAACACCTGAACCAGATGGCGAATAGGTGTCGAAGCGGTTGAATTGCGCCTCAGCACTCGCCGTCTGGTATGGGTCCGGTGCCGCCGGTGCCTTGCTGCCCTTGCCCATAGTCCAACCACCTGCAGTTTTTTCGTTCCTGCTGCATGACTACCAGCGCGCCACCGTCATGTGCGGCGAACTTCACCAGCGCGACGGCCTCGAACCCGAGTTTGGCGCAGAGGTTCAGGGATTGCAGGTTGGATGCCGGGATCGTGGCGCTCAATGCGAGACACCCGAGTTGCCTGTATGGGTAATCGAACAAGGCAAAGAGCGTGCGCCGATTGGCCCAGGTCGCCCTTTGCGCGACAACGATGGTGACTTCGCAGTGAACACCGTTGAATCGCTCGTAGATCACGGCGGCGGCCAACTCTTCATCACGGACAACACCCAGAGCGGTGGCCCCGTGCGTGGCAAAATAGCCGGGAATGCGCTTGGCCGCCCATGCACTCAATTCACGGTCGGCGCCATAGATCACATCGCCCAGCCGTTTCAGCCCAGCGCGGCGCTCATTGAGATGATCTGTGCCCATGTTGCCTCGATCTCGATATTGATCTGGAACGTCCGGCCGCTTGCATCGCATCCGATGTCGTCGGAGATGGTCACGATACCGCCGTCGTCCTCTTCCGGGTTCAATGTAACCATCTGCAATGCCTCTGCAATGTCAGGTCCGGTATCATTGAAGTCAGACAGCACCCAGACGCGCACAGTCACTGGGCCCTTGGCGCGGATTACCGGCCTGATATAGGTCACCGATACATTTCGACCGGCGTCAAACCACGAACTCTTCCATCTGAGTTTGATGACCTCTTCCGATCCACCGTCGACCACTTGCGCCAGGCGACCGTCGAATCCAGTGCCCTCGATCGACCCACCGAAGTTGTGGAATGCGCGCACAGGCATATCTGCCGACGACCATGCGTGGCTTTGCGGCGTGTAGACGATCTGCCTTGCCTCAAGACCACGGACACGGTTGACGATGATGGCAGAGGCGTCTTCCGCCGATTCCATCTGCCAATCATCGGCCCCTTCTGCCACCATCTTTGCCAGCATGTCGGAAATCGGCTGCGAAAGGTCTGAAATGAGCGCCAGAGTCGAGGATCGGATACTCTCCGCAACTGAGACAATGCCCCGCGGCGTGGCCATCCACAGATCACTGCCAACCTGGGTAAAGGCTCGCCTTGACAGGGGCCGCGCCGCCTGGATGCGTCCGAGCAGGCGCCAGTCGTTGGCGTCACCGGGGTCGAGACCCTCGTAGGCCACGATCTGGCCGGTAGATGTGAAGATGGCAAGAATGTCGTTCATGCCGTGCCCTGCGTCGATAGTCAGCGATGCCATGGCGATGATGTTGCCAGTGATGTTGCCAAGCCGATCGAGGGGGAACAATTCGAGCGGGCCCGTCACCGCCCCCACATCGCCATAGTAAAATTCGAGCGCACCATCCGACTGCCAGAAGTATGGCCGGTCATGGTGCGCAATAACGCCGTCCATCTTGCGCACCTTGGCATCCGTTTCCACCGTGAATTCGCAGGCTTGAAACGTCTCGCCGTTGAATCTGACCGGTTCGCCGAAACCGTCTGCAAGAATGGTGTTTGACGACAGGGTTGCGGCCATCGCCTTGCCGGAGAAATTCCGCGCAAACGTGGCGGTGCCGCAGGTCGCACCATCCGGTCGCAATTCGATGTACCGCGGCACGCTGCCGAAGGAATGCGGCACGCGCTGCAGGATCACCGATGGATCACCGCTCCACCCGAGGCCAGGCCGAGACTGCAATGCCACGCCGTTGGAGGTGATGTTCAGCAATTCAGCCGCGTAAAGGCCGCTGACCTTTGCGGCTTGCGCCTGAACAAAGATGCCGCGCAGAGGCAGGGATATGTCAATCTCCTGCGTCGAATAACGGTTTGCCTGCGCTCTTCGCTGTGCCTTGGCCTGCTGCCGCTTCATCATATCACCCTCATCCAGCGCAGAGTCGAGCCAGCCTTGGCCGTGATGGCCGAAGACGCGACCGCGGATGCAAATTGCAGTTGCAGGGTTCCGCTGGCAGATGGCGTGAACAGCCCACCGACAAGCGCGATGTTGCCCGTGGTGTTCGCGGCAGAGGCATTGGACGCCGCTGGAAGCTGGAAGGCGGTGTAGTTTCCGAGGGTGCTTGTCGTGGTCGTGAGCGAATACTGCGACCAATAGGCCAGTTTGTTGATGGCCGGGCCGTTTACAGTCCAGCGCGAACCTGTCGTCGTCGCGGCGCTGGTAAAGTTGACCACCGCCTCGAACCAGTAGGTTTCGCCGGCCGTCACGGCAAACCCCAGGCCTGTCACATCCGCGATGGTGTCCGCTACCGCGTTGTTGTTGATGACATCAGCGGAGAGAACAATGACGTTGAGGGCGTTGGCGGCCGGAACCGATCCGCCGACAGACTGCGCATGGACCGGCAGGCCAAACGCACTAAAATACTGCCATCCATTCGCCTCGTCATAAACAAGGGCTTCGCCAGCCGAGAGTGTCAGTTTGTGAATGCTGCAGGCCGCACCATCATGAATCTGCAGCGTGATCGTGTTGGCGTCGGTGGCGTGCGTGTTGCGGATGGAAAGAAACCTGACCGTGCGCTGCACATCCGGGCCGGACGGGGCAGAGATGATCGTTGTCGTTCCAGCCGCTGCAATCAGGGTCTTCTGATTGTCGGGACGGATGACACCACTCGCATGGTCCGCAAAACTGGCGAACGAATGAATGTTTGCGGCGCTGGAAGTGACCAGTTGCAGGGTATCCAGGGCACCGACAAGCAGGATCATACGAACCACCTCATCAAGGGCGATGATCCACCGCTGGATGAAACCTCGATCGTGCCGGCGGTATCATCATATTCCAGACCGATCCCATTTCCGGCGACAAGCAGCGTCGCCACCCGATCGTCCACCGCCTCACCGAGATCACTGATGGTTGATGCCAACTGATTGCCGGTGTGGTTCTCCCGCAGGCGGGCGGCGGCGGCATCGCCCTTGGCCTCAATCGCAATAATCGAAACGGCCTCCGTCGCCGCTGCGGCGTCCTGAAACAACTCGTCCAGGTTGTTGACCGAGATGTCGTAGTTTCGCGTTCTGCGTCGGTTCTGGATGACCAGGCTCATGAAATCAGCCACCGACCGCCGCCGAGCGGGGCGGTGTCGCAGAAGTCACCATTTCCACCAATCCTGAAGGCCCGCGCGCCCCCGGCATCGGTTGCGGCCTTGATCTCCATTTCCGCCTCATATTCGGCGGCAATCTCGGCATAGTCCTTTCCGAGGGAGCGGCGCAGACGATAGGTCATCCCGAGCGAAAGCAGATGGTCGTCATCGAAAGCGGGCTTGTCGGTATCTGCCTCGAAATATGGGCGGCGCACTTGCGGCAAGGGGGCAATGCCGGAATGGCGAGAGATGCGCTTGAGCACTTCCCATGTGTCCTTGCCGTAGACCGCAACATCATACCCGGGCGGGCCATCGTAGACGCCCTGGCCTTCCGTCTCGCCCGTGATGTCGAAATCTTCTGGCAGTGTCAGGTATCCATCACGCGGCACAAATGGCGCGATGCAGACCGGAGGGCGCTGTGTGTCGTCATAGTCGCCGACCCTGATTTCAGACACTACGGGGTAGCGCGAGACATATTCGATGGCGATCAACTCATTCGAGGCCGGAGTCGGGTCGAACCAGATGGCGCCATTGCGGATGCGCCACCCCATCTGCACCGGGGCCGATGCACCGCCATAAATCCACGCTGCCCAGGATTGCGGAGAGGCCGGGCCGATCAGTCCGAGCGGCCAGCCGCCGCGGTTCTCGGTGTTCGGGATCATGCGCAGATAGTCGGGCGGAAGGGGATAGGCGTAGCGACCGGGGATCAGCGCGAAGACCCAGGTGGAGGTCAACTCGCTGGCGCCCTGCCAGTCAATCTTCTGCAGGTATTCGCGCATCGTGTCCTGGGCGGCGGTCGCAAGTATCGTGGCGATCTTGTTGCCGGTGCTGAACAAGGCAACAGGAGCGGGGGCCGTAGCATCCCGCTTCGCTGCTTCCTGCGCGATTTCAAGGATCGTGCGCGCCATGCGCGTTACCCCCTCTTGGATCGTCCACCGCCAAGGCCGAGCGGATTGTCCTGCGTCGGCGTCTGGTCAAGGCCAAGGTCGGAATTGTCGCCAGCCATGCCGCCACCCTCGGCGAAAATGTCGGAACCTCCCGCCTGTGGCACGATCTCCTCGCCATTGACCGCGATAGCATTGCCGGCGAGGGACGCAGCCGCGACCATGCCGGGGGCCATCTGCCCCTGCATCTGCACACCCAACTGCTGCATCAGCTTCAATTGCGCCGCCATTTCGATCTGGGAGCGGTTGGACTCGTCAAGCTGGCGCCTCGTCTCCATCAGGGTTTGCTCAAGGGCGGCTTCGCGCTTGGCGTCCTCGGTCAAATCCGCAGAGCCGGACTTGGTGTCAGTCCAGCGCTTGGCGACCTTGTAGGCGTGGATCGCATCGAGCCCCATGCCGTTGATGACCTCGGGCGCAATCGAGACAAGATCCTCGATCGAGCGGATTCCGTTGACGTAGAGCAGGCCGATCTGGGCCATCGAGATGCCGGGAAGGTCGGAAAGGGGCGTGCCAGTGGTCGGCACATCGCCAGTGCTCTTGAACTGCGCAAACTCGACCGGCCATTGCTGTGCCGCTGCGGACTCGGTGACATAGCGCATGACGACAGTCGACCGGTCGCCGCGCGGTTGCTTGATCACCATGAGGCGTGTCGACCAGGTGCCATCGACCAGTTTGACGCGCTGGTAGGTGAATTGGATGAACAGATGGCCGGACCCAGCCACGGGCCCCATCTGATCGGAGAAATCCTGTGCGGTCATATCGAAGGCGGTGCGGTTGTTTGCGAACTGCGGCGCGGGTTGGGCGGTGGAAAACATCGGGGCGTGCTCCGGGTTGGGTTGGATTGCGGCGGGCCTGCCGTTTCAGACAGGCCCGCGCCATGAATCAGTGGGTCAGGATGCCGTTCAGCATCCGGTTGTTGATCAGCCAGTTGCCCATGCCGCCGATGATCACCGTATCCGAGTCCTCGGTCAGGTGACGCCGCGGGCCGGTCAGCACAGTGTTGTTCCGACGCTTGTGCATCATGATCTCGATGGTATCGAGATTCAGGAAGCGCATTGCACCAGCCTGGGCGTAACCGTTCACGCCGCCATCGGAGACAACCGGGGTCATCTCGAACATGATGTTCGTGAAGCCTGCGCTGGCGAGCGTGCTGTCCATGAACCGCTGTTGCGCCTGCAGTGCGCCGGAGAAAGTGGCGTAGTAGGTGTTGTCCGACAGGATCAGGTTGGTCTTGTCGGAGTTGCGGGTGGTTTTCAGATAGAGGCCCAGCATCGACTGGTAGATGTTGGCCGTGGACGGCGCAGCACCAAGGATGTCGCGCTGGTTGTCCCACCAGCCGTAGGTGGTCGAGTTGATGCCACCGACGGTTGCGCCAGCGGCTTCGGCCACCAGAAGCTGGATGCCGCCGAACTCCTTGCCGCCCGAACCGGTGCCGTCACCGTGCGCCGACTTGTGGGTCTGGTTCACGATCGTCTTCTCGGCATGTTCGATGCGGGCCTTCATCATGTTGATGACCTGCTCCTCGCCGTCGTTCATCAACATCTCAAGGCCAGATATGGAGACGCCGCACGCATATTGCTTCCACGGGAACTCCGCCGAGGTCAGAACTTCCTGACCGGCGACGTTCAGGGCTTCGCGGCCCATATACCATTGGAAGTTGGCGTTTTCCTCACCAACCATGATTGGCGTGGTGATGGTGCGGCCGCCGCCGATGGTCTTCTGGCGACCACGACGGCGCATTTCGAAGACCAGAACCGTGTTGCGAGACACGGAGTCAGCCAGTTTTTTGCGACGATGCGCGAGTGTCGTCGTCACAAGCTCTCCCCAGGTCGGGTTTGCCATGATGTTTCCTCATCAGCGAGCCCGCGCATCGCCTTGGTCAACCCCCGTTGGCTTGCTTCATCTGCCAGCGGATGATGTCGCCGATGTCATCGGTCGGCGGCGCGGAGTGACGATCGGCACCTTGGCCACCACCGTCGATATGTTTGCTGGCTGCCTTTGCGCGTTCAAGCGCCACATCAGCCGCAGGTTTCTTGCCCGCCACATCTGCCACGACGGGCGCCGCTTGTGCGGCGAGGCTTGCATTGGCGGGCGGCGGGGCGAATTTTGCACTGAGGCGCTGAACCTCCTCACCATAGAGCCGGTCAAGGTCGGCGACCGTTACCGGCTGTCCGGTGCGCTGGCGTTGCTGCAGCGCGCGCTCCCCGATGATCGGCGCCAGATCGTTCCAGAGCGGGCGCTTGAGTTGACCATCCTGACCCGTTTCCGCTTTGAAGGATGCGAGAGGATCATTCGGCGTCACATCCGGGCCGAACGGGACCGGTCGACCGCCATTGACCTGCGCCTTGAGGCGGGCGTTTTCCTCCCGGAGGGCCTTGGTGTCCTCATCCTCGAATGCGTCAGGCTCTTCGGCAGGCAGGACACGAAGGCCAAGGTGCTCAGCCGCTTTCGTGATCATCTCGGCCGCGTTGTCGCCGCCAAGCTGCCAAGCGGCCCAGGCCAGATACTGGTCGGGGTTCTTGTTGGCATATTGGTGCAGGCCAACAAGGGTGTTGACCGCCTTGTCGGGCGTCTCGGCGATCGAGGTCAGCACATCCTTGTGGGTCGTGAACGATTCCGGCACGGCGGCGGCGGAAAGACGGTCGCGGATTTTCTGCGCCTTCTCGGCGTCGATGCCATCAAGCAGGGCGTCGACTTCATCCAGCGGCTTCGCTTCCGGCCCATCGACCGGTGCCTCTTTCGTTTCGGGCTCAGCCTCCTTTGCCGGCGTGACGGCAGGCTCCTTGGTGTCTGCGACCTTTCCGGCGGCCGGCGGCGCATCATCGGCATTCACAGCCTTGGCTTCCGGTTTCCCGGCCTTTTCGATCAACTCTAACCCGTCTTCAACGCTGACCATGGGGTTCTTGGATTCGGGCAGGGGTGGCGCCACGTCGGGTTCATCATCCTCCTCCGTCACCGGCGCATCGGACAGCGCCTTGCGCAGAATGTTGGCGATGCTTTCCTCGTCGTCATCAACCCCCCCGATATCGAGGTCGATTTCGTTATCGTCCATGATGGTAACTTCGGTTCCGGCCATATCTGAATTCCTTATTTTGCAGATGGTTTGCGGGTGAAGCCGAGGGCCGCCATTGCGTGCAACCCTGCCTGCTGCAGGTGGCGCCTGGCATTGTGCCTCTCGCGCTGGGCGGCGCTGGGCGCGGTGCGTGTGCGAACAGCGGCATCTATACTCGACATCATCTGACCGCCGAGTCGGTTGATCACTTCGGCCAGCCGGGCCACATCGGGATCATCGGCATAGACATCCGGCAAAAGGGGGTCTGCACGTTCCGGGATTGGCACGTTGGTCACTTGAACACCTCGATATCGGATGCGTCGATTTCCGCACTGCCATCCAGATCGGTCTCGCCGATGCGGTCGATGGGCGGGCGGTTGAGCGGGTCTTCCTGCTGCACGCGCTTGAAGTCCCGCACGAAGTCCTCGACCCACTGCCTTTCGGTGGGTTCCGGCTCCGTCTTCACGCCCTCGTCATATTCGACAAGATCATGGCGCTCCATGAATTCGCGCCGGGCCCTGCGGTCGCCGATATATTCCGCCGTCTCGGTCACGCCTGTCATGAAGTCTCCGAACGCCGGGGCCACCATGGGCGCGGCCAGATTGGCCCGCGGTGGTCGCTCATCGCGGCAGTTGTGCGGCCATGTGTCGAGCTGGTGCCAATCGCCACAATGTCGGCACTTTCGACTGCGCCCGGCCCCGCGCGGTTCATCACGCGCACCGAACAGGCGGTCGTATTCCGGGCCGAGGTCTGAAATGGCAATGCTGGTCACGCTTGAAAACCTGCCGTCACAACCATCCAGTCGTCAGCCAGAATATCCGTCTGGGAGGCCAGCCACCCAATGACCATCGAGCCATCGGCGGCGCGCATGTCTATGTGCGCACACAGCCTCACGGATTCATCCTGGGCTTCGATGGCGCGATGATAGGCTGCGTGACCCAATTTTGCGGCAAATGCGGGGAAAGTTGATGCCGGCGTCAGCGCCAGCCACATGCCCTTTCCGTTCCATCCGGTGCGGGCGATGCGGTTTCCGCGCTTCAATTCAAGAAGGGCGGATGAAAAGTCCATGGTGTCCATAGCTTGCAATGCTCCTTGGCTTGCTGGTGCAGCCTGACGTGCCACAGATCGGACGGGCTGTGCGGCGAGAGTGGATTTTCCCGCCGATCAGTCTGCCAAGACGACAAATGCCTGCGCATTTTCCCGTCAATGTCGTTGATGCCTTTTCAGTGCGCCGGCAGTTGCGGCGAGGGGCCGGACGGCTTGGCGTGTTCCAAAGCCGCCGCCTTGATCAGGTCGACACCCTTGATCTTCAATTCCATCTGACGATCCTTCTCGGAGTCGTCCATGTCCATTTCCTTGATCAACCGGTCGGCCTCTGCCCTGATCTTGGCGACCTGAACCTGAACGTCTTCCTTCTGCTCCCCCTTGGGCTCATCCGGCATCTGCGAAATCATGCCTTCCAGCGTGCGGCTCTTCGGGAAGGCCCGGACGCCGAACAGCAGCAATTCCTTGACCATCTTCATGTCGAACTGGCCCGAGGCCAGAAGGGGCTGCAACTCGCGCACGAAGGTCGAGAATGCACCCAGAAATTCGATGCGCGCCTCCTTGTCGGCCTGCTCGTCAGCCAGCACGGTCGAGTCCGTCTCGATCGAGAGAGTGATCTTGCGGATGAAGTCCTGCCGCAGGCGATCATGGACCATTTCCCATGAGGTTTCCGGCACGCGGTCAAACTTCGGCTCTTCGGGGGGCGGCGGAAGCGGGCCGACCTGCAACCCTTGGGCTTGTGCTCCCTGCGCTGCCTTCTGCATCTCCCCGTAAATCTGGGCCTGCTGCATGAAGGTCTGTTTTGCCTGTTCGATTTCGGCCAGTTGTTGCTGGCGCTCCGCTTCGGTGAGGGGAATTTCAAGGCCGCAGATTTCAGCCAAGCGTTCGGTGTCGAACATCTCAAGCGCGATCTCCATCATGATCCGCAGTATGTCGCGCGCAAAGGTTGCCATCTGACGTTGGCGGATGGACAGCCGCATCCCGGCATACCGGCCCTTCAACTGCTGCGCTGTAGCCGTCTCGTTGGGGTCGCCCTGGGCGCGCATGATGTCCGAGATGCCGGATGCCTCATACATCGCCTGCTTGGCTTGCTCGCGCATCGTGGCGAGTGCATTCAGGCAGGTGACGATGGGCTGCAGCGGGAGCCACTGGATGAGGTTTGCGGTGCCGCCCTTTTCCATCAGCGCGATCCACGACTCCATCGGGATCAACTGGTTCTCGCCGCTCATCAGTTTCTTGACCTGATCGGACATCGAGCCAGGGAAAAGGCCTGCCACTGCCAGCACGTCGAGCAGGTCGGCCATCTTCTTCGAGGCGCGGTCAATCTCCTTCGCCCGCTCGGCATAATAGCTGATATCGGGCCGGGGCGTCAGGCTGCTTCCGCGCACGGTCGCAAGAAGCGGCTTCGGGCCGGGAAAAAAGCCTTCCAACTGCAGGGGGTCATCCTGCTTGTCGAGAATGATGCCCTGCGCATCCGGCGACCACCAGATCACGCGGCGACTGTCGCGAACCCAGATTTCCCAGACTGTTGCCACGTCGAAAGGGTCCGTGTTCAACTCCGTAGACCTGTCGACCAGACCGCCCAGGGTGTGACCTTCGCGCTCTCGGTCGCCGGGCGCCTGCGATGCGTCCTTGATGCCGGGCTGCGTGAACCTGATCTGCGCGAATACCTCCTTCGAGAATCGCGCCTGCGCCCTGACGCGCGTCATTGGCGTCTCGAATGCCAGCCACGGCGCGTTGGCGAAGTTGTGCCCTGGCGCGAACAGGGCGCGGCGCCACTCCACATGCCGCAGCAATACCTCTTCGTGGAGTTTAACCTCTTGAATTTCCGGCTCCATCGTCACCGGGTTCACCTGCTGGACCGGCCCGAATTCGGCCTTGTAGAGCGCCCGCGCCATGCCGCGACCGGCAATCAACCAGTCATCGCGGGCGGATTCCATGGTGCTGTCGAAATCCGACGTGGAGACGAACCACTGCGCCAGGCGCTGCCCCGCCTCGGCCGCCATCAGATCGGTTTCATCTGCCCTGCCATCTCCCCGCCACCGCCGGGTGACGATCGGGGTCGGTGTCTCTGAGAAGACAAGCGGCTTGAGAACGTCGATATTGGCGTGGATGAACGATGTTTCGTCAGTAATCCTGTTCATCTTCGGCGCGTCGGAACTGTCGATCTGGCCCGCATCCTGCTCCTCGCCGAAATACAGGCGCTCGGCGTTCTGGGCTTCCATGCGGAAACGGCGCTCATGAACAAGGGCGGCGCTGATCTGGCGTGACCAGAATGTGGCGTTTTCGCTGACGCCAACCGCCTCGGCCTCTTCGTCGGTTTCCGGAGTTTCCACCAATTCCGGTGACGTTATCTCGAACGGGGCCACATCCTGGCCCTCTCCATGCGCTGCGCCCATGGGCACGATATCAGGGCTCATCTGCGGCTCTTCCGGTCCAGTTCCTCATCGTGGCGCGACCATAGATCATCGAGGGTATCGCCGTGCGGCGAGGATGACTTGGTGCCGGGATTCTGACCTGCAATCACCCGGTCGATGCCGCGGGCGAAAAGCGTGGCGGTGTCGACCGTATCGTCATGCTTGGCCGTGGGAAACTGCATCAACTCGCGCTCTAAGGCCTCAAGGTGTGGCCGCCAATTTTCGGGGCAACTGCTGTGGTCCGGCAAATACAACTGCCCAAGGGATGCAAGGCCCAAGAGGGTCTGCGCGCGGGTTGCCTTGTCTGTGGTCGAGGACATCTGCACCCGGTCCACATAGGCGCGGTGCTTGGTCTGCATCATGCGGATGAGGGGCCCGACCGACTTGATGATCTGGCCTTGCTCCTCGAATGCCCGCAGCGGTTTCCAGCGCAGGACCAGTTTGACCCATTCCTTGACCCAAGCCCCCGGTTCGGTGCGGCCGCGCCACATATCCATCAGGTAGATGTTGTGTTCCGGGTCGACAGCCCAGACCTGGTGGACGGTATAGTCCGGGTCAGGGCTGTCACCCTCCTCGGTCACGGCATAGTCGGACGCGATGTAGAATTGCAGGCGCGTGCGGTCGATCTTGTGCCAGTTGAAGCGCGCGATGTGATCCTTGGTGAACATCAGCCCTTCTTCGGGGCTGGGTCGCTGCTGGAAGAGGGCAGACCAGACCCATCCGCCGCGCTTGCGCACGCCGCCCAGACGGTTTTCCCCGAAGCGTTCCGGCCAAAGCCACTCCCCCGGTGCGCGGCCCAATGGGTCATCATCGCGCTCTGCAATCGCAGGCAGGCAGAGGACATACCACTTTTCGCCGGTCTCACGGTCTTCATACCAACCGGTGCGACCGTCAAAGCCATCCGGCAGGATGCGGCCCGCTGGGTCATCCTGGTGCCAGCGTGTGAAGATCATCAATTGCTTGGCGCGCCCCTCAAGGCGTGAAAGCAGGTCGGTGCGGTAGTTTTCCCAGATATCGGATCGCATCACTGGCGACATGGCGATTTTCCGGCCCTTGACCAGATCGTCCATGAAGAGCCACTCAGCCGGGTTGCCGTGCTGGTTGCCGGCAGTGGCGCCGAATCCGTTGTATTCCCCCCCTTCCGGTGTGGCCCACTGGTCGCGCGCCTGGCTGTCATCTGCGAGAACCACATCGAAAGGCCATGCCGGATGGCGCAGAAGGTTGCGAACCGCCCTGCCGATCTTTCCGGCATAATCCGCCGTGTGGACGACGCTCATGAGTTTGGTGTCGGGCGTTCGCCCCATAATCCATGCGGGAGCCAGTTTGGTGCAAAGTATCGTTTTCGCGTGCCGCGGTGGTGCAAAAACCATGGCCCGGTCGATAAGATCCTCCTCCATCGACTGGATCAGGCGGCAGATCAGGCGAATATGGGGCGGCGCGGTAAATCCGGTCATGCGCATGTAGAAAGCGAGGAAGGACTCGCGCGCCCTGCGGCGGTCCAACTCTTCGAGCAGTGCGAATTCCTCGATCATGGCCGGATCGACCATACTCACCCCGCAGTCCTCCAATCGTAGAGCAACCTCACCTGTGCCGAAGGTTCGCCGCTTTCGGCCAGGTCAGCATCGCGCACCGCCCTTGTGGAGAGCGTGACAACACCAACGTTCACGCCATCGAGCCGACTGATTTCGTTCAGGCTGTAGTGTCTCTGGCGAAGCCGCAGCCAGCGCAGAATGCGCTCATCGCTGGCCCGGCTGTTGCGGGTCGGTGCAGCAGTCATGGCTGCTGCTCGATTTTGATCACATCCCCATCTGCGCTGGTGTATGTGCCAGGAATCGGCGCGCCGTCTGCGGTGGGCAGGGTTAGGCGGCAGGCTTCACTATCACGGCCTGCATGAATCCAACTGCGGCCGTGTTTTTTACTCCAATAAAGCACTACCTCGCCCCGCACGACCGCCTCGCCCATCACAGGTTCCGGCTTGACCGGAAACGTTTCAGACCACGCATTTCTGGATAGAGTGACAGTGGCGCCATCAGCCGAGAGTTGAGCCTTTGGCGGCGCGAGAGAGTTTATCATCACAACCGTCCTTTCCGGTTTTGTTTGGCTTGAGGGGGGAGAACCGTGGTAACGACCGCACTGCCATCAAACCCGCGTTGGATGATGAACTCGTGGCCGTCGATGATGATCCCGGATGCACCGGCCCTAGCCGCTTCGGCGCAGCGTGCCGCGATGGTCGACCGCAGCCGCTCGATGTCGAAGCCGCCAATGCGCTGCAGGTAGCGCACCAAGGCATGATCAGAGACCTGGACACTCATGACCCCATCTCCTCCCGGCCGTTCTGTGAACGGCATATGGTGCTCATGATGGTTCCGATCGGGCTGGCCGGCGCCACTGATCCGCTCGCAAGGTCAGCCCGGTTGCGGCCCAGGCCATGCGATGGTTTCTGGCCGGGTTCCGCCCGCCGGAGTGGCCGCAATAGTGGCATCTCATCCGTCCTTCTGGTTCTCGAAATTGCGCCGGCGCAACTCTTCCAGCCTGCGCTCCAACTCGGCCGTGGTTGCCTGGGAGATTGGGGTTTCGCTTGGCTTTACCGGTCCCAATTCGGCATCATCCGGGGCCTTGAACCAAGCCCAGATGTCTGGCGCGTTCGGGCCGTAGTAGTGCGAAAAGCGGCGCAAGATCAGGGTGTAGAGGCCCGGCTTTGCACTCGGATTGTTTCGGTTCGCGATGAGATTTCTGGTCCAGTAGGCTTCCAGCAGAAGGCGGGCCGCCTCCATCGCATCAGCAAATTCCACATGCAGCCGCATCCAGTTTCGAAGAGTCATGAAGGAAACGCCGATTTCCGCCGCCCAAACCTCCGGGAACTCCCCTATCTGGGCCAGACGCATCACCATGCCTGGGTGGAGGGTTGGGTCATAGAGCGCAGCCCTGCCAGGCTGGTCTGTCTGTTGCCCTATTCTGGTAAGGAATTGACGAGTTTGTGCCATTTCAAAATCACAACATCGCCAGAGCGCCGGCATCGGACAACTGGAAGCCCTTTATCGGCGCTGGTTCGATCCATTTTTTTGCGTAGAGCAGGGCGAGGACATCTGCGGCATCTCCATCGGTCGACCCCAATTCATCCCGGATTGCCCTGTGGCTGGATTGGCTGGCCTGACGATCTCTGAGCGCCCTCATCGCCCGCCAGATGCGGGCATCTATGGCACCAGACAGCACGCACCTTGGCGCCCATCCCCGACCGGTCCTGATGGTGAAATAGGCCCTCCCCTCGATCGCCGCGAGATTGACGCTCCGGGTTGCCTGGATGAGCCAACCGGTTTCCTGCAGTAACCTGACAATCTCGGCCATGTCGTGCAGGCCTGGATTTGACCCACGGTCGACGGCGAGATTTCCGACGTGGTAAGTTGCGGTTTCCTTGGGCTTGGCTGTTGCGGCCCAAGTGAGCAGCGATGTGGCGTCCGGGACCATGTTGACGAGCGTGACCATCAGCGAATTCCCCTCACCCTGAGGTCTTCGACCGTGACCATTTTTTGCGAAAGAAGGGCATCGCGCAGGGTGTTGCTGATCGTGCTGGGTGCCATGTATTGGCTCGTGTCCTTGACCCACTTTGCGAAGAACTGCAGGCGGTCTTCCGGGCTTACCGGCGCTTTGGCTGGGGTGTCCGTTGTCTTGGTGGCCTTGATGGTTCCGGCTGATTGCTTTGCTGCCCCGGCCTGCGCCATCCAGCGATCCAGTGCCTTTGGCCCGTCCGGCGGGTCGGCGTTCTTCGTTCGGCTCTTGGCTACCTCAGCGACAACCTCATCCTCGGTCAGGCCGTGAGCCGTGATCCACGCCTTGACGTGATCTGCCGCTGATTGTCCGATCCAGAACCTGGGCAGGCTCGAATCTGCCAACCCAACCGCCTCGACAACACGGTTCAAAAACGGGTCAGGCGGCTCTTCCTTCAAACCCGAAATCTCGCGCGCGCCCTCCTCCTCCTTCTGAGTATCCGAAGGATACGAAGATGTGGTTGTGGTTGTGGTTGTGGTTGCTAGAGCAAATGCGTTCGTTTGCTTGTCGTTTGCTTCTGGCAAATATGTAGTGTTGCTAGCGTCTAAATACTTAGATTTCCGAGACTTAGCGCGCCCCCCTTTCGATCCAGACGCTTTACGCGCGTCAACCATCGCGCTTACGTGCATGTATTCCTCGCGCTGCCTCTTCTGGAATATCTTGCCGGATTGGCGCGAGAAAAACTCCTCGATTACAGCCACGCAAGAGCGATCCCAGCACTCCTGCCCGACACGCAATTTTCGCATCAGCCACGTCTGGTCATCCGGGACCATGCAGTTCGGAGACCGCCAGCAAAGGCGCATCAGGCGGTTGTAGATGCCATCCTCTTCCGGCGTCAGGTGCGCTGTGTCAGCCTCGTAGTCATCCACGTAGAGTGGCATCGAGGGTAGCTTTGTCATGTCATGATCCCCCGAACAGATCGGCCTGCATCGGTGCATCCGTCTTGATCGTCGGCTTCCAAATCCAGGGGCCGGATGCCGTGGGCAGCCGCGAGAGAGCGGAACGCATGTGCTGCGACCAAGCTGACCACGCCGTTGCCGAGCAAGCGCAAAGCCCGTGACCGATAGGCCAGCCCATGAGCCATGAGACGAAGTTCGGGTTCAGCCGCGGCTTTGAATGGCCCCGCAGAATTGCCGGATAGCCTGCGGGCGTGGCGGATGATTTCATCAAGCGAAGAAGCGGGCGCAAGGAGCGGGCTGTCAGCGATGATCTGCCCCCATGCGTCTCGATCGCCGGCGCCGGGCATGGTCGTGTCTTGCAGCGTGATGGTCGTGCCGCTGAGGTCGAGGATGGAGGCGGCGAGAAGCAGAGGGATCATCACGCATCCCTCCTGAGCCAGTGAACGGTTGGATCGCCTTGGTAGCCGTGCAGGAACACAAACCAACTGAAATCCACCCTGCCCCCCTCTGCCTTGTGGCCAGCCTCACGGTATTCTCCGGGAGGGCAGGAGGGCCGCGGCGTGATGCGGTATTCGCGATAGAATGGCAGGGTCTCCAGCCAGCGGCTGCGGTCATCCGAACTGATCCACGCCGTCGGCAGGAAGAGCGCCACCTTCACGCGGGCCCGTCGCAGGGAAATGTCGAGAAAAGCGTCATCCAGTCTGTTGTGGCTGATATGATCCGGCTTTTCCCGGCCGACCTGCGACCAGGTGGCGAATGGCGGATTGGAGACGATGCAGTCGCAGGGGAAGGTGCCATGCAGATAGGGTGAGGCTTCGGCAAACCAGTCCTTGCCGCCACGCACAAGCACGTTGCCGCGGTCGCGCAGGTCATACCCCTCGACATCCAGCCCAAGATCATGCCCGGCCTGAACAATGGTGCCCCGGCCGGCACATGGATCAACAATCCTGCCCGGAAACATCTCGTCCTGAAACAGGCGCTCGGCACACCAGGATTCCTCGACATACCAAGCGTCGGGTTGGCGCTTCCAGATTTTACTCTTGCGCTCGACCGATTGCGGCGATCCATCCAGACTCATGGCGCACCCCTGATATGGCGATGACCGACAGGCACATGCGCAATGACATCCACCATTCCTGCAGAAATCATGTGGCTCTGCTCGATCGCGGCGGTATGGCGCATCTTGGCGGCCATCATGGCTTGGTGAAATTCCGAAAGGCTCATCTTGGCCTTCTCGCCCTGCCGGCGTCCCGGCAGGCTCTCACGTCGCGCGATGACGATGGTGTGGTTGCGACTCCAGCAGAAGTGCTGCGCGATCTCGCGGCTGGACACCCCGGCCAACCACATCAGGCGAAACTCCAAGGGCGCCTTGATCGGCTTGACCCCGGATTTCCTCTGATCCAGCCCGAATCTTTGCGCAATTCCAGCGACGGAACTGCGGTGAACGCCAATATCCGCCGCAATCTGGTCGGTGGTGATGTAGATGTCGGACCACAGGCGCTCGAACCGGGCGCGGGACACGACGATTGGATTGACAAAGCCCATGGCTGCTACCTCAGAAAATGTTGCATGTGGGCAGGCGCATTACTGATCAGGGCATCGGCTGCATGTTGATGAATTGCTGGCGCCACCCTGACGATGGTGGCGCGCATGTCTGGCACCCAGACCGCGCGGGTGGAGCGCAGGTGCTTGCGGCTGTCGTCCTTGATCACCCCGGCCCCGACCAGTGCATCCTCGATGGCCTTGAGCGTGTTGCTGGCATCCATATTGCCAATACCGGTCTCACCGCAGTAGACGATGCAATCGACCGGCACCTTGAACCTTGGCAGCGGATGCTGCGCCATCAGATGTTTTGCAGCATCAGCCTTCCATGCCTTGTATTCCCTCGTGACCGACCGCCCCTTGCCATCCACATTGTTGTAGAGATGGTTGGTGCTGATAGGGCGCGGCATGACGATGTAGACCGGGGCTGCGAAAATCATGGTCACGCCATCCCCAACGCGGCCTTGTAGAGGTCGAGGATGGCCTCTTCCTCGGCGATATCATCGGGCTTGCGCTTGCGCAGGGCGACGACCTTGCGCATGACCTTGGTGTCATAGCCACGGCCCTTGGCTTCGGCCATCAGCCCTTTTTGCTGCTCGGCCACGTCCTTTTTCTCGGACTCCAGCCGCTCATAGCGCTCGATAAACTGGCGCAGCTCGTCTGCGGTGACATCATAGGCTTTCTGATTGTGCCGGCGGAAATCCGCATCATCCTTCATTCGACCGGCTGCCTTGCTGAATTCGGCCGATGTGCCATCAAAGAGCGTCTCTCCGTTCGGCCCCTCAAGCCTCACGCTGCTGTCGTCCATTCAGGCCTCCTGTGGGGTTTTCCGAAGCGCCAAGGCTCCGGTCAGATGGTGGAAAGGCCCCCGGACAGCCCTGCCAGGCTGCGCCGGGGGAAGTGGCCGATCACCAGACGGGACCGGCAGGCAACTTCCATCCCGGACAGGGGGAGGAAGCATTCGTGAATGGGGGAATTTCTGCCGGTCATGCCGCCTCCGCGAGGAACGACATGGCGCTCGGGATGGCGCGCACTGCAAAGGCGATGACCCATGCCTGAGGCGCGGTTGACCCCTCCCACCAATGCCGCGCCGTCCGTTCATCCACATCGAAGAACACGGCGGCGTGCAGTGGGTTGCGGAAGTTTCTCCGCAGAAACTCGCGCCACCGATCGGGATAGACGCGACGAAAGGCCTGCGGATCACAAGGGCGACCGGCAAGCATGTCGGCAAAGTTGCCGGACGGCGCGCGCTGAAAACGGACGTATTCTTGCGGCAAACGAGACAAGGGAAGCGTCATTGCGCCACCTGATTATCACTCGGGGCGGGAGGATTTTCCGCCATGTAGGACTCGATCTTTTGGACCGTGGTTGGCAAACATTGTCCGCCCCCCTCCAATCGACCGATGAATTTGCTGTCACCAACAGCATAAGCACCGAAGGTCGTGACCTTCATTCCGCGCCGCTCGCAATAAGCCCTGATCTCATCAATCAGGGGCCGCATTGGCGCCAGTTGGTCGCAGGTTGTCTGAGTCGATGCTTCGGTCATTGCGTGATGCCGCCATGATTTTTAACTGTCGCCATAATAGGGACGCATCCCCACTATCGCAAGGGGAAATTTCCCGCTTCTCGTCAGGCGACCTTTCGGCGACCTTGGGTGTCATGTCGAACGACGAAATAGACGACCCATTCGCACTAGGTTTGCGCGCTGTCATGGCTGCTACTGGCGTCAAACCGGCCCCGCTTTCGGTGGCGGCTGGCTTGGGCAACTCTGCCGTCAGGGATCTGTTCAAAAAAGGCGCATCACCAAAGGTCAGCACGGCATCCGCCATTGCTGGCCAGCTAGGCATGACGATTGATCAGGTGATCCGCGCCGGGATGGGTGAAATTATCGGCGGGACGGTTGCCGGCCCATCGCGGGGCCAGGTTGAGATGGTGTCGATTTATGATGTGTCAGCCAGCGCAGGTCATGGGGCGATAGTTGATACCGAGACCGTGGTGGACAAATTGTCGTTTCCGCCCGGCTACCTACGGCGAATAACAAACACCAATCCACGCGATCTTGCCATTATCGGGGTGAAGGGTGATTCCATGTCGCCGACGATCTCGCAAAACGATGTGGTGATGGTCGATACCGCCAAGAGAGACCTGTCGTTTGATGGCCTGTTCGTCCTGCGCGACGGCGGCGCCAGCCTTCTGGTCAAGCGTATCGGTCGCGGATCGCGCAGCGGCTCTGTGATCTTGATTTCAGATAACCGAACCTACCCACCGACGGAGCGTCAGATCGAAGATATCGACGTGGTTGGTAAAGTGGTGTGGATGGGCGTCAAGGTATGACACTCGCCCTTCGCTTCGGACTGGCGACAATGGGCCTGATCGGTATTTGGTTCGGTCTTCCGCTAGCCTGGGTGCCTCTCGGAGCAGCCGCCCTTTCCTTATTTGCATCCGACCTTTCCGCCACGGAAATCGAAAGAGCGGATAGGCTACTGATGCGCGTAGGCTTTCGTGTGGCGCAGCTTGCAGTCAACATCGGAACTGTCTTGATGCTCACCTCAATCCCGTTACTCGGCTGGTGGTTTTGGCGCTGATTCGGCCTGTCAGGTGAAGAAATAGGGATATGTCCCGTTAATCTGTTGACATAGGGAAATGTCCCTAATATCGTTTATCCATCAACTGGAGACGCGATATGACCGATTCCCCACTTCTCACCATCCAGCGTGCAATCCGCATCGCCAACCGTCGCGCCATCACTGGCCCGGCTGGGGATCGCATCCTTGACGCTTTTGGCGCGACCAACAGCCAGCGGGCTCGTGAGGCGCGCACGGCGCAGCACCGGATGCTGATCGCCTTCGTTGCGGGCGCCCTTATCGGGTGTGCGCTGATCCTGATCTTCGGCGACGTTCCTGCGCGCACGGCGGAAACTGTGCTGCAGGCGCAGGAGATGGGGAAATGGTGAGGCCTGATGCGGCGCAAAGATATGCCGAGGCGCGCAACCTGCTGATGGACCGCAACCTTGATGTCTCCCGCTACAGGACGGGCATTGCCGTGAGGAACGCGAACGGCCTCATCATCGACTTCGACCGGCGCGAGGCGGAGGCAATGTCCATCGTTCTGGGCCAGATGGCGTCCGATATGCTGGCCGAGAAGGATGCGGGGAAATGACCGCGCCCTGCCCCCATTGCCACGGTCGCCGTGTGACGCATGAGGTTTTTCGCCCGGCTGGAACCTATGCCTGGCCCATCACGGTCGCCTCATCCTGCGAGTTCTGCGTCGGAACTGGCGTTGCCATGACCTTCCACGAGCGGTTTGCCCTGCTGGACGAGATGCGCGCCGGGCTGGAAGCAGGCCGGTGATGCGTGAACCCTCAACTATAGCCATGCTCTACGGATGGTGGCGGGCGGCACTGAATAATGCCGATCAGCCGCGCAGCGATGGTTTCCCGGAGTGCGGCTTTTACAAGCGGCGCATGGTGAAGGGTGGGCCTTGGGTGGCTGCGCGCATCTGGTGCGAGCGTGAAATCGACGCATCGGGCGAATTGACCGGGCCAGAGTGCCTGCGTTGCGAGATCGACGGCACCTATGCCGACCCCTGCCAGCACTGGACCTATTTGACGCCAATCTCGCGCGAAGACTACGAGGCGCTCTTGCGCCGCCGTCTGCTTCTCGACGGAATGATGACCCCCGAACAACCCATTGACCTGAGCCGGAGACCGATATGGACACCCTGACCACGCCAGCCATGGGGCACAACCAGCCCCCCGCCTATGATCCTGATGTGATGGCCGATCTGGCCGGGCGCACCGATGAATTCATGAACGCCTCGTCCAGAATCAGGAAGGAGTTCAGTCCAATCCAGACCGAAGAGCACGCGCGACTGCTGACCGATCACGTCTCAGGCCTGCGCGGCCTCAAGAAGCAGGTCGATGACGCCCGCAAGATCGCCAAGAAGCCGTTCGATGAGGGCGCCAAGGCAGTGCAGGAAGCCTTCAACCCGCTTCTGGACCGCATCGGCCGCGCGTTGGACGCCATGCTGGAAATGCAGGGCGATTATCTGCGCCGCCAGGCCGAGAAGGAACGCGCCCGCAAGGCTGAGGAAGAGCGCATTGCGCGAGAGGCGCAACTGGCCGCCGAGGCAAAGGCTGCGGAAGCGGCGAAGTCCGGCGACATTGACGCCGAGGCGGAAGTGGGGCGGCTGCAGAAAGAGGCCGATACTCTCGCCAGGGACGCTGCGCGCAAAACCCGCGTGAATGCTGGCAGCGCAACCGGTGCTGGCCGCACGATTTCCATGGTCACACTGCGCGAGGCGGTGATCACCAACATCAACCTGCTGTTTGTCCACTACCGCGGGCGGGCCGAGGTCATTGATGTGCTGCAGCTCCTCGCCAATGCCGACCTGCGCGCGAAGGATTGGGATGGCACCGACATTCCCGGCACCGCCACGAAAACGCGCGAGGTGGCGCGATGAGCCTGCCGCGCAAAATTACCATCGACACACATGATCGCCGCCATGAGGGCGCTTACGTCTTGGTCACCGAGTGGAGCGGGCAGGCGCCAATCATCATGGAAACCGAGGGGTGCGACTCTTCCGTTGCGTCATGCAGGGAGAGAGCCGGTAAACTCACCAGAGAGCAGCAACGGTGGTGCATCGCCCGCCTTGTTCCGGTCGAAGGCAATGAGTTGCTGATCCTCGATCTGGAACGCCTGCAACAATTCAACAAGAAGGACACCGAAGAATGAACGCCCTGACCACGCAATCGCCGCAATCTCTGGCAACCAACAGTTCCATTGCCCTGCTGATGGACCCGCAGCGGTTCGATCATCTCGTGCGCGTCGGCAAGATGCTGGCGCTCTCTCCGCTGTTCCCGGCGCACCTGCGCGGTGGCTCGATAGAGGCGGGAACCGCCAATGGCGTGCTGGTTCTCAACATGGCAAACCGGCTGAATGAGGACGTGCTGACGGTGGCCCAGAACATCTACTTTGTCGGTGGCCGGCCAGGCTGGAACACGACCTACATGATTGCCAAGGCCAATCAGCACGGTGTCTTCAAGGACGTGATTGATTGGGAGGTCGCCGGCAAGGGCGACACACTCAAGGTCACGGCCTTTGCGCTTCTCAGCGGCACCGGTCGGCGCGTGTCCGTCACGCTGGACATGGAAACGGCCAGGAAAGAGGGCTGGACCAAGAACGCCAAATACCAGTCCATTCCCGAACAGATGCTGCGCTACCGCACAGCCGCGTTTCTGATCCGCCTCTACTGTCCAGAAGTGATGATCGGCGTTCCGACCGCCATCGAGTTGGAGATGGAAGCGCGCGATATCACGCCAGATGGCGGTGATCTGATCGAGGCCAATGATGAGGCGCCGATCGAGGCCAAGGCGGAGCCCCAGAAGCCCGCTCCGAAGGCCAAGGCCGATCCGGTGGTGACCAAGCCGGAGGCACAGCAACAAGATGCCACCAAGGCAGAGCCTGAGCGCACTGCGGCGCAGTCCGATCTTCTGTCGCAGGAGGAGCGGGGCGAGGCTGTTGATGAGGATGGCGTGGTCTCCACGACCCCCGAAGATCAGGATCGCTTCTCTGCTGTGCTGGACATGATTCTGGCTGAGGTTTCCAGCGGTTCCTCCATCGAGGACATCGAGGACATTTATGGACCGCAGATCGAAGTGCTGCGCGGTCGATTCCCTGACCTCTTTTCGATCTACCAAAAGGCAGTTGCGGCACGGGAGGAACAGAAATGAACATGGTCGCACAAACCAATGCGCAGGAAGCCACGACCAATACAGTTCCGGCCCAGCCGGTCTACCTGGTGTTCGACACCGAGACGACCGGCCTGTTCGACTTCAAACTGCCGGCCGACGATCCGTCGCAACCGCGGCTGGCATCCGTCGCCTTCATCATCGCCGACAAGGATGGCCGCGCCATCTCCACCAGAAAATCCTACATCAAGCCGGAGGGATGGGAGATGTCGGAGGGCGCCGGGGCTGTGAATGGTCTGACGACCGAATTCCTGGCCGAGGTTGGTATTTCGGTGTCGGAGATTCTGGACGACTACACCAGCCTGATCCGAGAAGGGCTCATCGCTGTCGCCTTCAATGCACAATTCGACTGCAAGATGATGCGGTCGGAGTTGCGCCGGGCGGGGCGGGGCGATCTGTTCGAGGATACGCGCAACATCTGCGTGATGCGGGGGCTCGCTCCATACCGCGACGACGGGCTGAAAATCACCGGCGGGTTCGTGAAACTATCGGTGGCCTGCGAATTCTTCGGAATCATCAACGAGTCTGCGCACGATGCGTTGTCAGATGCCGAGGCGGCACGGTGCCTCCTTGAGCGCATGATCCGTGACGGAAGGGTCCCTGATGCTCAAGTCCATTATGCCAAGGGCAAGGTGTAACCGCCATGACTACCGAGAAATACACCATCATCGACAACCCGCCTCCGATGCCGAAAGTGTTGCGCGGGAGTGGCAATCAGAAGGGCGAACTGCGCCTCGCGCTTGAGGCGATGACGTCCGGCCAAGGGCTTTTCGTGCCGGGTAAGGACAGCAAAGCCGTCGGGCCTCATCGCCATTCGGCGATGAAAGCTTCCGGGCATGTGTTGCGGGTCAGAACGCACGAAGGCGGGTGTTTCGTGTGGTGCTTTGCCGCCGAAGAGGCCGCGAAATGACCGCGAAACTGACGCCAAAGCAGAATGAAGTCCTGAAGCACATGTGGGATATGTGGTTCGCGCGGTCCATGACCAAGGAAGCCGAAGACGACGATCTTTTCGTCGAAGCTTGCGCCATTGTCCGACGTGACGGTCGGGCGTCGAATACGTTCCTTCAAGCCGCCTTGGGGATCGGGACCGGGCGCGCCCGAAAGCTTCTGGCGCGCATGGAAGCGGCGGGGGTCATATCCCCCGCCGACGCCTTGGGCGCGCGGACGGTCTATTCGACCGCCAGCGCCGCGCCAGTCGCCCCGCCAGCGCCGACAAGCGGTCCGGACGACCAAACCCACGGCGAAGCGCCAGCGCCCGCCAGCGCCCCGCCTATCGACGCGGGCGACCAATACGCGGAAGCGGTCCGCTTAGTCCGGGCGAACCCCCATTCCTTCGGGACGTCGTTCCTTCAGCGCCGAATGGGGATCGGATACAATGCCGCCGCCCGGCTGGTCGAACGCATGGAAGACGAAGGCGTCGTTTCACGGGCGAACGCGGTCGGGAAGCGAACGCTTCTGAAGACCGACGATCAACTGATCGAAACCTTGATGGAAGCCGCCCGGACGGCAGACAACGAAGCCGATAGATCGGCGGCTTTGACGGCGGCGGTCGCCGTGCAAAGCTTGAAGACGCAACCCAAGAAAGGGGAAATGAAGATGGGCGATGTAACGGAAGACGACGACGAAGATCGGTTCGGGAACGGCAAGCCGAAGAACGTCCAAGCGC
>JADJVV010000042.1 GCA_016710435.1 Hyphomicrobiales bacterium
AATCCATGAGCACCATGATGATGCAATCCAAGAAGGCCGCCGCCCGCGTCCGGCCGTTTCTGTCCGCCAGGCAATGGGCAGCCATGTCCGCGCTGTGTCAGGGCGAGGAAGGCGAGTTCTTCCAACAGAAGTTCATCGACGTGGCGCAACAGATCGACACCATGCCCAAGACCTACGAGCAGAGCGGCGAGGGCGACCAGGCGATCGTGCACCTGCACTACTTCATCGGCGGATCCGACTGGTACATCACCGAGAAGGATAGGGATGGCGGCGTCGACCAGGCTTTCGGCTACGCCTGCCTCAACGGCCTTGAAGACTTTGCCGAGATCGGCTACATCAGCATCGCGGAGATCACGCAGTACGGGGCGGAACTGGACTTGCACTGGACGCTGCGCAGCTTGGGCGACGTCAAGGCCCTGCGTGCCCGCCGGGCACGTTCGTGGGCCGCGTAGCGACCCGACGCTGGCTGCTTGGCCGCACCAGGCGCGCTCGTCGCGCCTTGCCCCCTTCAGGGGCTTTTTCGAGGATGGTGGCGTCCCTTGGAAACAGCCGCTTGCTGGACTATCATCTGCATTGCATTTGTCGTACCGCCATGGCTTCATCGCCTGGCGCGCAACCAGTCAGCCCCTGCAACTGGGTCGGCCGCCAGGCTCGGGGTTACCTCGAAACATTCAACCCTCTCATTGGAGCGTATCGCTCGACTCGCACCTCCGAGCGCAGGGGCCTTGTGAAAACAGGAGATCAGCATGAAAACCGCTACTCACACCTTCAATACCGTCCACGGGCAAGTCACCGTGCAGATCGACATTTTCGACATGGATGCGGTCGAAGCAATCGATGTCTATGAGCTTCCAGCCGACCTGTATTCAAGCGGCGGGTACCGAATCGAAGGAGTCGTCAACGGCGTGCCGCGACGAACTCGGTTCTAGCGGCCTTCTCGGTTCCTCCTATTACGGCGAAGGTACGGAAGAGGCGGCCCGCGACTTCCTCGCCGACGCGCATCAGCAAGGCTTCTTTGCTGCTTGACTTCATGAGCCGCCACCCTTTGTCCGGCGCAGTGATTCCGTGAGTAAAAACCACCGCAACCGCTCCTGGCGTGCGAACTGGACACCCGAAAGGGTGTCCCGCACCGCCACCCACAAGTCGGGCGTCACGGCCCGCGTATCGCCGTCGCCGACCGACCCCGCGAAGGATCGGATCACGTTGGAAAACACCGACAAACTCGATCTGGCACGCTGGGACTTGGGCGCGCTGACAGAACAGGCTGTCAAGCTTTGGATGGAGGGACTGTTTTGACAAACTCGCCGCTTCCCGCCGTCCGCGTCCAAGGAGGGGTCACTTGCCGCTCACTTACGTGCGGCGTCGGGGAGGGGGGTAGATCACAAATTCACAAATACGCGCACGGCGCGTCGCTTTACACTGTGGATAGACCACAAACGCGCCGGCGGAACCCGGTAAATCTCGCAAGGAGATAGCAATGCAAACCGAATCTCACAACTTCATCACCGCCTTTGATGACGAGGGACGGTACCACCTTGTGCGCCCTCTCGATGCGCCCAAGTTCAGTGCCGGCGTAGCTCATAACATGCAGGTTGATTTGTCTCAGCCGGTAACACTTGTCCGTTGTCGAGAAATATTGCAGCGGGCATCCGAAACGGTGCAGGCAAAGCTAAGAGAGATCACGATCCACGATAGCGAATACACAAGGACGCCCGGAAACGAGTGCGGCGACTGGCCCGAGGAGTGTCTGCGCGACATGAAATACTGGTACGACAAACGCGCGGACACCTTAGTTGTTTTCGACAAAGGCGTAGTTGTTTGCCTCGATGAGCACGGATCGATCCTGCGCGGTGACGACGCTGCCGTTGTCTTCGCCGATTCCTTGGATCTTTGATGGAGCCGAAGCAACATTTGATTGCTCTCGCCAGACGCCATCCTGGCCTCTGGCGAGAGGCCGAAAAACTCCGTGTCAGGATGGGTGATAGCTGGCCGACATGGTGCTATCTGCCGGCCCCAGCATGGTCTGTGGCCCTTGGCGGCGGTATGGCGCCGCCTCCCACTCCGGCCCATGTAATTGACTCGGGGATCGCGGCCGCCGTTGGCGCGTGGAGGATGACGCAAGGCATATATCGCTTCGATGCGGGGCTCTACCAAGCGCTTATCGCTACGCCTGTCCAGGGCGATATTCCGGTCGACGTCCTGTACCGAATGCCAGAATGGTGCGTCTATGTGGAGACGCCAGGCTTGGTCTATGCCGCCGAAGGATCGGCAATGAATGTGGCAGGAGCATGGCTGCATCTCGACTACGGTCACAAAACCGGGCAGACCAAACTACGGGCTGTGCTAAACGCCGGCGAGGCGCTGATCCCTATCGGTTTCCCAATTCTCGGCAACGTACCTGAGTCGTTGGAGAGCGCCCTGCGAACATCCGCGCTGTACATCGGTGAGCATGGCCGTTCGCTACCAGATTTGGCTGCAGCCGCATCCGGTATTCGTGCCGTAATGGAGCCGATAACCTCGCTTCTCCTTTACCTGTGCGCAGATGATGCCGAAATCGGCGATGGAACAACCCGTCCGGAAAAGCCCAATCCGAAGCGGACCAAGCAAGGATGGAGACTGTTTCCACCCGACAAAGTGCGCGAATGGGATGTTGGAGTTCGCCTCGGGGCCGCCCTGCGTCGTGCCGCGAGCGAACCGACCAACCCGACCAACGCTACGGGCAATGACGCGGATCGAGCCCGTCCGCGTGCCCACGTTCGTCGCGCTCACTGGCATACGTTCCTGGCCGGTGCGGGGAGATCGGAGCGGCGGATAAAGTGGTTGCCGCCTATTCCCTGAACCTCGACGATCCTGATTTGCTACCGGTTACCGTGAGGCCCATAGAATGATTGCGCACAGCCTTTGAGACGCTCCCCGACAGCGGAATCCGCATACCGCTTGCCTGGCGGGCCGAACGGTTGTGTAACGCAGAGCGATTTGTCGCTTGCAAGGAGACTTTCTTGAGGAGGCTCGGCAAACCGCCGCTCTTGAAGAAAGCCCGCCTCGTAGTATAGAGTTGGCACGTTGTCATCGCAGTACCGCCATGGCTTCATCGCCTGGCGCGCAACCAGTCAGCCCCTGCAACTGGGTCGGCCGCAAGGCCTGGGGTTCTCTCAGCAGCAACCACCCGAACGGGAAGATTCCACTTCCCGGCCGGGGCGTGCGATCTCCCGTTTCTCTTTTCTGAACAGGAGATCGTTTTCCGCGACTCAATCCGCTCAGCCTTCCGCCGACAAGATCAGCCAGTTGAACGTCAACCTGCGTTCGATGGAACTCGGTCAGTGGAAATACCTGATCTCGAAAATCGACGAGCCGACCACGGCACGGATCATTGTCGAATACCTCGACAGCGAGCCGGCCCAGAAGGCGCGCTTTGCCGGGATCTACATCCGCGCACGCGATACCGTACAACGCTCGCGCGTGCGCTACGCCAGACCCTCAAGTGGGGCCAGATGGCGGGGCGTCTGACCGCGTGGATCATCCGGTCCGCCCGGCGGCGCAGCGACGGCCGCACCGCCGGCAGCACGGGCGGCGCGCGTAGCGAAACGCCGGCCGATGCACTGGTCTGGCCGGAACTGGCTTGCGCAATAGCGTTCTTCATTCACCCACCCGTCACGGGGGACAAGCGCCCCGGCGGGCGCTCCGTTCCTGCGTGATCGACCTGCAAAGGAATCAAGCCATGAACACTCCCTTTCCTGCCACCGTCGCGTTCGGTTCGCCCGGCGCCGAACAGGGGGGCGCTACGTCCCTGTATGCCGTGCTCGAATGCAGCGATGTCTTCGTCGACGCGGTCGTGCTCGACAGCGCCGGCGAACTGATCTTTCTCTCGCTGTATGGCCGCGACACGGCCATGCTGCATTTTCTGGCCTCGTCTACCCTGCCGGTCGGCAGCGGCGGACGCAGCTTCTTCACCCTGGTACGCGGCGGCGAGCTACACAAGATCGGTCTTGCTCCGATCCGGCGCGGCTGGACAAACTCACCGGCCGGCTGCCGCGCGACAACCTGTTCGGCAACCTGACCCATGTCTGGCTGTACTACAAGGAAGGCATCCTGCCTGACCGCAGCAACCGCAGTGCGCTGTTGCTCCGCTTCGAGGAACCGATGGAGCGTATGCGTGATGCGAACTTTGGTTGCTGGTACGCGAACTGTGTCCGGTACCGCTGCTCGATCATTGGCGCGAACCGCTGATGGCGGCGACGGGCGAGCTGCTCGTCACTCCCCTGTCGGCTGACAGCGCAGCACCGATCGGCGTGGTGGACGGCGCGCGTGTGGCTTTGCCGGACGGGTTCGAGCACATCGTCTCGGCGGCCGTGGCCGATGGGGCGCTGACGCTCGAAGCCAGCGATCTGCCGATGGACTGCGCGGCGCGAATCCGCAGCGTGGCATCTCGTTTCTGTCCGACAACCGGTGCTGACGAAGCAGCCAGCGCCGAAGCCGACGGGCTATGACCGCGACAACGCGGACCAAGCTGTATTGATTTGCTGATTCCCGCCTTCGGCGGATGCCTTCGGCCGGCCACCCGGCCGGCTCTCTCAACCCCCGTGCGGGTGCGCTTCCCGTGCGGGAGGCGCTGTCTCCGCATGTTTCGTTCACGATGGAGACCATCATGACAACTATCGACACGATCCTTCCCGCGGCGCACGCGCTGCCCAAACCGGCCGAGTTCTCGCTTGGCGACTTCGTGGCCACCTTTGGCGAGTCCTTGCTCGATG
>JADJVV010000043.1 GCA_016710435.1 Hyphomicrobiales bacterium
AATAGCGGATCGCCATTTATTTATCCCAAGATATGAAGAAATGGTCTTATTATAACGACGTTGATCCATTTGTGTGCGCGTGGGCGAAAGAACTAATTAAGCGCGGACTCGTTGCGCCCGGTGTTGTTGACTGTCGTTCAATTACTGAGATTTCACCTGATGACCTCAAAGAGTTTGTTCAATGTCACTTCTTCTGCGGAATCTTGGGCTGGTCATACGCCCTGCGACTCGCCGGAATTCCCGATGACAGACCTGTTTGGACAGGATCTTGTCCCTGTCAACCATTCAGCGTCGCCGGCGCCCAGCGTGGCAGCGCAGATGAGCGCCACCTATGGCCTGCGTTCTTCAACCTCATCCGCGAGTGCAAACCTGCAAGCGTCTTTGGTGAACAAGTTGCCGGCGCTGCTGGCTACGCATGGTGGGATCACGTGGCAGCAGACCTGGAAGGCGAAGGCTACGCCGCAGCGGCGGCTGATATTGGCGCACACTCAGTCGGGGCTCCGCACATCAGGCAGCGGCTTTACTGGGTGGCCCACTCCGATGGCGGGCACGCCAGCGCAGAACGGGAACAATGCGGCGGGCAACAACGACAGCAGCAGGAAGACGGTGGCGCTGACTGCATCGACATGGGCAACGCCAACAACACGGGACCACAAGGACGGATCGCATACGCCAAACGTACCGGAGAACTCGCTGTTAGGCCGGCAGGTATGGACTGCTGGTCCGACATCGAATGGATCGAGTGCATCGACGGAAAGTACAGGCCAGTTGGCGCCGGCATTTTCCCGTTGGCTGCAAGGCTACCCAAAGGCTTGGTGCGAGGCGGCGATAGAAGCCTGGCACCAGATGCCAACGAGTCGTCGGAAGCGCGAGTGATGCGGTTGCGCGGGTATGGTAACGCCATAGTCCCGCAACTCGCTGCAGCGTTTGTGCGCGCGGCATTCGGATACACAGGATGATTGCCTGCCCGAGTGGATCGGAAAGCCGAACAATGAGTGCACTCGCGGCCAAGCGTGCGTTTGTAGCAATCAACCAAGGATCGTCACAATGACACCGTACGAGAGAGTAAAGCGCATCCTGGACAACACAGTAGGCTCCGACCTCAACTCTTGGGAGAAACATACGTTCTTGCTGAATATCAAGAGATGGACAGAACTTACTGACAAGCAGGAGAAAATCCTGCGCGAAATCGAGCAGAGAGTATTGTTGGAAGTTAACTATGGAGACCAGCCGAGGTGAATGTTCATATTTACGCTCCACCGGCGATCAGCCGCTTTATCAGGAGCGGGGTCTGCCCTGACTGCAAAAAGCGGACGCGGTTCATTGGCTGGTGCTACGAGTGGCACGGCGCAAGCACTACGTGCCTTCGCTGCGGGCGCGAGTGGCAAGACGGCGAGTGGATGCCGCTACCGTTCATGCGCGGAGCGAGGGAGCGCAACATCGCAGAGGCAAAGCGCCGCTGGCGACTGGAGATGATGGGGCCTAACGCTGGCGTAACTGGCCTTGCGCCGGAAGGAGATAAATCATGAGCACTGCGCCTATTGCGCAAGGTCCGGTTGACGTAAATGTTAGCCGTATGCCCGCCTGCAAGGGAACGAACTGCGGCTGCACTGATGGCCGGAACCACTCCCCTGAGTGTGTGGCCGAGTACGAAGAATGCACGAAGCTGCCCTACGACGAGAAGTACCTCCACCACCCCGACACAGGTACAGGTTGGAAGTGCTACGTGTGCGGGTACGGCGGCGCGGCGAACAACTACGCGAACACGTTTTGCGTGAACTGTCACTGCCACCGATGATGACGGCTAACGGTGCCTTCACCGGCCGCCGGTAGGCGGTCCGGTGCAAGGCGGGGTTAGGCTGACAACAATGAAGGATGAACAATGAGGCATTGCAAAGGTTGCAGCCACCCGACGATATGCAACACGCACGGCTGTGCGGCCGAGGAAGCGCGACAGAACGCGCTCCGCAAAGCCACCCCCACCGACGCGGCATTGATTGACCAACTGCGGCGCGCGCTGCGTGGGATGGTGGACTTAGCTGACCGCATAGACCTGGACCGGCCGACATTTGGTGATTGCCGGGCCATGCGCAATGCGCGGGTCGCGCTGCTGGCCGCAGAAGCCTAACGCATGGCTAAGTGGCCGGCTGCTTGCGGAGTGTCGCCTGGAGCGATGGCGCACAACATCGCAGAGGCAAAGCGCCGTTGGCGAGCTAAGTCAGCGGAATTGCCATCTAACGCTTAGATCAGGCCGACGCCGAAGGCGGTCGTACCGATCGCCGTGTTATGCCACGGGCAACTACTTGGAGGAACTAGGTGGGCGAAAAACGGAAGCGCAAGCACCTGAACGACTACTCACATGCCCACCGGGATATTGAGTTTGACCTCGAGGCCGCGATAAACATACTTGAGCGAGTGAGCGGTGCGCAGATCTGTGAAGGCGCTGAAGCGGAAGCAGCAGGTGCATCTGCGCAGGCTCGACGCAGCGGCTGAGAAACTTGGCGCACCGTATGTGGCATAGCGCTAGCTTGAGCGGCCTGCCGAGCGCGGAAATGGAGTGACCGATGAGCACGAAACAAACGATTTTGTACCGGATAGACGATAAGACGGGCGCCGGGTTTCACCTCTACCAAGACCTCCTTGAGCTTGATGAGGACGGCAATTGCCCGGTGCACCTTGAGCTAAACGCAGTGCAGTTCGAAGCGGGCGCTGGATGGCTAGCTGGCGGCGGTGGAGTGGATGTCACCATCCCGAGATCGTGGGCAGAGGAGCTCGGGCTTGTGGGGACTAGCGCCGCAGACGAAATTGAGAAGTTGCGTGGCGAGAAGTTGCGACTGGAAACCGCCATCCAGCGAACACTGGACGAGAACGGCCATCTCGCAGATGGTGACGACTGCACGCTGAGACATTTGGTGCGCGCAGCCGGAGTTTGACTGCGGAGGCGGGAACGGCGTCGATGTTTTGACGCACTTTGGAATCACTCAATAACGGAGATTCATATGCGAACTTTGGACGAACACAAGATCAATCCGGGCAATGACATACTGACCATCACTGTACTTGACGGGCCTGGCCACGGAGGTGCAAATCACGTTTACGACATCGAAGGCGGCGAAGCAGTGCCAACGCGCCTGCGCTTTCAGAACGGCCCGATCAGCGCCGACGGTAATGGCGTGAATGGCATCACTCACGAGGCACTACTCGCGGTGCTGTGCGACCGCTTGCGCGGGTTCCAAAAAGGCCCGTATTCGTGCAAGGCGAACGCCTGCGCACTGACGCACTTGGAAGAGGCGCAGCACTGGCTACAACAGCGCACCATAGCTCGCATGCGGCGCGGTGTAGAGGGCACTCACACAGCCTGAATTCCGACACCGATGGCATGGCGGACTGGGAATCAAACCGGGTGAATCCATGCTGCGGAGCACTGGCGCGCCGCGCACTTCAAACCAGCCAGGCCGGGGCAGGCCGGCACCACATACACAGGGGTCATAAGATGGACGAGAAAGAAAATGCCTTGATTGACGAGGGTACTCCAGTTGATTGACGAGGGTATTCAGTTCGGCGTAAACATGATGAAGTTGGTGCCGAAGGACGACAAACTGGCGCAGGAAGCCTACATCAAAGGCGTCATGTTTATCTTCATGGGCGCGCTGTGGGGCACCAAGGGCACGGAGTACGCGCGCGGCGTCATCGAGTCTCAACTGCGCTGCATGGAGTGCGAAGACGAGTTGCCGAACACTGAGGTAATCGACGCATGACGGCAAGCGAAGCGCCGCCCGACCCTATGGCTGATAATCAAGCGATGCCCGCGCCGGACGGGTTTTGCAAACGGGAATGTCCCTACATGGAAACATGGAACCACCCATTCTTCCACGACGCGGCGTGGTGCTGGAAGCAAATGCGCGACCTCGGCTATTACGACGGCCTGATAGCAGACTGCCTACACCGTGCGCCTGATGAGAGATTGGCGCTATTGCTGGAAGACGCGATTCCGTCGAGAAAGGAAAAAACATGATTACCCACGAAGAAGCCGAAGCAATTGCTGGAAAGATGATGCAGGACGATGTTAACTCCTGCAAAACGCAACACGGCGCATGATGTTGCAAATG
>JADJVV010000044.1 GCA_016710435.1 Hyphomicrobiales bacterium
CAGCCTTTCGGAGCCACGCCGAGGCGGTGCTGTCGGTACTCTTTGCCGCGAACTGGGCGGATGCCCAGGCTCTGACGCGGCGGAACTCCCGGGGTCTGGTGGGTACTCGGCGCTGAGTGTAACCGTTGGCGAGGTCATTTCTTCCTTCCTGTTAAACCGCAGGTTCGTACTTCCCGACCAATGACGAAGAACGCCGGCCTGCTTCCAGTCCTCGAAAGTTCTGTAGCGTAGTGTCGTTGGCGAAGCCGGTATCGTTGCCGCGCGGGTCTGGAGGCATATCATGCCCGGCCCCATAATTATGGTCCTGGATCAGGCCGGAAGCGTTAGAGTCGTACATGCCAACGCTACATCGATGTTGTTCTTCTCTTGCCCGGGTCATATGTGTACCCGCACCGTTCTCTGCGTTTAATTCGGCTGATAGTCATTGCCCTACTCCATATTCCGGATGCGATAACATGCTGTGGCCTGGCGTCTGCGCGGATTCTAAGTACCTGTTCTGCGTTAAGAGGAGACAAGCGCTCTTTGTATTGGGTGGTAAGAGGCGTCCCTTTGGCGGCCGGCAGTAGCGCCGCTGCTGCTGCGCGCGGCACTCCTCTTCACCGAAGCAGTGCGCCGCACCGCGCAACATACGTTCAGAACGAGTTCCATTGCGGGGCTCGGCGGCCTGCGCCCTCTGGCAGCTCATCTTTATCATGCTCGTTACTCCGGCTGCGTACCAGCATATAGATGTCGTGGATTGACACACATAGGAGTGTCGCACCTGTACGTAGTACCCACAGCCCTGAAGGTATTGGCCCCACATACACCCGTGTAGTAGTGCCGGTGGGCTCGAACAGTCTTACCCCGCACTTTCAGCTTCCCGTAGCCGTCTTGGCCGGGCTTACCTGGGAGAATATCCAGCAGCCAGTATTGCTAATGGTGTGGAAGTCTAGCGAAGCCATGATAGGAGCACTTGTATGTCTATTTCCATACCGCTTGCATTTCGATGTCCGCCGCCGCCGAACGCCTTGGCGACAGCGCTGACGTCGTAGTCGCCATTGGAACGCAGCGAGCAGTTGGCTACCATCTTGGTCTGGTTCAGGGTCCAGCACAGGCCGAAGGTGCCACTTTGCACAGCGAGTTCGTGGCCGACATCAGAGGTCAGGTGCGGCGGGCAGTTGGCGGCGAGGCCAGGCAGGTTGAATTGATATTCGATCTCGACCCCATCCACCAACTTCCAGACAGAGCACTTCCTGGCGCCGCCCTTCACTACACTCTGCACGTTCTGGTCGTGGGCGCGCAGGATGGCGGCGCCCTCGTGAATCATCCCTCGGCATCGGAGTCCTGCGCAAAGTTATCCCGCCACTGCGCGAACGACCACGGCGCGTAGCTCCACAGCGCCTTGCTGAACTCCTTGGTGCCATCGATCCGGAACTGCCAGCGATCGTAGTCGTCGATATGTTGGATCAACTTGGGAACCTCGGTGCCGGGGCAGAAGTATTCCCAGGCGATCAGGGCGCCGGACCTGTTGTTGTCGAGAACAATGTAGGCGTCTTTTGCGCCGCCGAATGACTGGTAGAAGTCGCGTTCCCCGTCGTCGCACCACATTTGGAATGCAGATAGGTGGTGATCAAGCCAGACGACACGCTTGGCCGACGCGAACAAGGCGTCCATCACTTCGCGCGGGAAGCTGAAGTCGAGGATGTAGACGTCGTTGTCTTTTGCAGCCAGCGAGACTTTCATGTCGAAGTCCGCCGGCGTCGTAACTTCGCCGTATCGGCACGCCACGTAGTCGGCGCTGTCGCCCAGCCGGAGCCAGGCCGCGAAGGCGGCGCCAGAATCCGTCGGCACAGTTGGCATGATAAATCACTAATGGCTTCATTCTTAGTCTCCGTCGTTATCCCAACACTCGATGTCCGCATCGGCCGCCGCTGCGGGTCGGTGCTCAGTCCGGCGCCGCATTCCAGTTCTACTTCCAGCGCGATCTCGGCGGACTCCGCGCCTGTTCTGGGGTCATGCTGCCGCTGGCCTGGTAGCGCGCCGCGCACAGCCTCAACCATTCATAGCTGTCCATGTTGTTGCCCTCACCCATCCAGGTTGTCCGAAGTCCGGAAACTGCGGCTCTGTCATCGGTGCCGGCGGCTCCATGCGGACGAACCTGGCGGCCGACGACAGCAACTGGTCGACGCCCTTGTGCAGGTACTCCAGCGTGTGGTAGTTGAAGATCTCGCGCTCGTCGGCGCGCACCGGCAGCGGGTTCTCGGATTCGTGGGCACAGACGGCGGCGACGGAGTCCCTGTAGACGTGCCACACGTTGCCGCCGCACATGTGCACCCACTCCCGCTCGTTCGCAAACCGCACATCGGAGCACACGAAGAGCTGCGGCACGAATTCGGGGTACAGCGCCTGACTACGCACCGGTCGATCCAGATATCGGCCCGGTCAAGCCAGTAGCCAAGGTTCTGGGCGCGCCTGAATTCACTCCCCACCACTGGAGAACCTGACGGGGCGACAGCGGGAGGGCGTCAAGGTCGAAGTAACTGTCGTGATGCCACTTGGCAATCTCAGCGCGTGCGATGGGGACGAATCCAGCGTCGAAACAATGCCGGAGCGCCAGCGCGGGGCGGCTCCATTCCTTCGTGTCGCGGTCGCGCAGCAGGCCGTCAACGACGCCGAACGCCGCCGCCACTTCGCGGCGCAGGGCGTCGGCGAAACTGAACTTGATGAAGCCATAGTGCCGCACGAGATAGTCTGCGACTGAATCTTTCCCGCTTCCTGCTTTTCCTGCCAGGCCGATCAAAATCATGATGCCCCCTTCACTTTTTCTCCAATTTTACCTTCGCCGATGAGCGGCAGCCTGGCGCCCAGTCTGGCGTCCTGCTCATCTCCTGAACCATGAACGCCAGCGCGTCCGCCGCCGCGTCTTCTGGTACTACAGTCACGACGTCGTCATAGTGAACAGGGCCACTATCAATAAGTTCCTGATCTCCAGCAGTTGCCGACTAACGATGCAGTAGTGGATGCACTGCACGGTGTTTTCGACCAACTTGGCGCCAAAAAGTTTCAACCGGTTGCGACCATTGAAGTAACTGGCCTGGCCGTGCTCGTCGCGCGAGATGCCGTCGTATCGCATGGCCAAGCCGTTGGGCATCCAGATCTTGTCCTTGGCGGTACGCATGACGCCGTGCGCGCCGAACACCATCTCACGGCCGGCAATCATGGCGTCAATGACCTGCTCCATGAGCCCCCAGTAGGCGACAATCTTGTCCATCCTGGCGCGGTACCGATCAATCAGCGCATTAGTCACGGCGGCGTGGATGAGCATATCGTTTAGGTTTAAACGACTTGGTAACTCGGATACCTCCTTCACCTTGCCGGGGTTGTTGAGGAAACGACTCGGGTCGACTTGCAGGGTCTCCATGTCGGCCATCCCGAACTGGATGGGAGGCGCCCCCAGCATGCCCTTGAGCAGCTCGGCGCTGGCTTTCAGGTACCCCATTCCGAAGCCGCATCCCAGAATTTGAACCTTGCCTAGTTGGCCAGGTATGTGGTCAGGCGCCACAACCTTTCCGTCTGGCTGAACTATTTTCAGTTTCCGATCAACCGGCCGGCCATAAATGACTGATGCGTGCTCGCTGTAGACGTCGCGACCCTGGGCAAACGCCTCCACGAGGTCGTGCTGGCCAGCCAGCCAGGCTGTGATGCGGGCTTCACCCTGCCCCGAGTCGGCCGTGATGATCTTGTGGCCGGGCGGCGCCATAATGGACGCCGCGATGGCCGAGAGTTCGGGGCGGTTCTCGTTGTGTTTGGACGAGATGTTCAGCCAGTTCATCTTGTCGCCGCCGCCCATGCGAAATGTGTGCGCGGCTCCATAGGACACGTACTGGGCATCGCGCCGCGCTCGGCGCACTGCTGGTACCGTGCGGCTCGCGTTTCGACGATGTTCGATTTCACGGCTATGCGCGCCTCGGCGATGCACCGGACCTCCTCGTCTTCGTCCTCCAGCAGATCCTGCATGCCGGGGTCCGTCTTGGCGAAGGCGTAGATCTGCTCGCCGGTCGTGGGACTGGTCTTTACAGGCGGCTCGACGCCGTACTCCCGCAGCAGGGCGGCGAGCTTGTCGTTGGACCCCACGATCTTCTTGTCGACGCCGGTGCCCGCGCACTTCTTGCACGGCAGCACGAGGTCGGGCGAGATGGCCTGGGTTCGGTCGGCGCCATCGCCGCCGCACACTGGGCACAGCATGCCGATGCGCCGCAGCACGTCGATCTTGCGCCGGCGCTCCGTCGCTACCGCGCCGCGGAGCCTGTCGACGTCGCCCAGGAATACCGGCTCGGTGAACATACGCACTACGGTATCGATGACTTGCAACTCCGCCGCCGTCATCTGCTCCAGGGAATATCTGCGCCAGGTCGTAGGTACGCTCGCAGTCGTTGACAGAGTAGGCGCCGTACTCCGCCCGCTCTTCCCTGCTGAAGTCGGCGGCGCGCTTGCCCTTGGCGAACGTCACGTAGTCGCCCTTGCGACCGGGCAGGTGGCGGATGCAGAGGTCGTGCAGCGAGTTGCCGGCTTTCGGGCCGTCGAGCACGCGCGCCATGCTCAGCGTGTCGATGTGCATGGCCGGCCGGATGCCGTGGTGATGGGAGAGGATGAGGCCGTCGAAGTGGCTGTGATGACAAATGAGTGCCGTGTCGGCCCAGTCCACTTCTTCTCGCAGGAACGCGGCGGCGCGGTCGGGTAGCAGCCAGAACGCCTTGGTGTCGTTCACCTTGACGCCCAGCAGGATCTCCTCGAAACGGCCATCACGGACATACGCCTCCGTCGTCATGTTCGACAGCGTGTAGTCGGCGGCGTAGTATGTCTCGAAATCGCATACTATGGTATCCATCATGCCGCATGTACCTCGCAGTAGTCAGGGCCTCGCGTGGCACACTCGCAGGCACCCGGCCCGTCACGATGATAGAGTTTAGGCGGCTGACATATACGTCGCCCGCCTTTAGTGACGACCCACATGCACATGTCGGGCGTGCGGTCCGCCTTCTCGCCGTCCTCAACCCCAGCGCGGTAGGCCAGCGCGATGACGTGCGCCAGGGCGGCGTCCATGCGGAACCGCGCGGCGGGGTCCGCGACCGGGGAACCGCGCGAACTCGGCGCGCATGTCGTCTAGCATCAGGGGCATGATTCGTCCAGACCATCAGCCATGCGGAGCAGCATAAACCGAATAGGCTCGCCCTCGCCGTAGACATGGGCGACCTGTTCGGCCGCCTCTCTCAGTATCGCAACCTGCGCGGCGCGGAGTTGGTCGGCAATTTTGCACTTTCCATCTGACACGCAAGGCTTGCAGATAAGCCAAGGCGAGTCATTAGATGCGCACTCATTAGGGATCATGTCTGCTCCGGCATGGCCTTGGGGTCGTCGTAGATCTGCTGCTGGTCGCTAGTCATCGCGTCGCCCTCCCGGTGCCTGACGTGTGGTGGCGGTGCCAGACCTGATAGAACAGATCCTGCATGGCGGCGCGGGCGGCGTCGGCGGCCTGTAGGGCGCGCGTGGGATCAGTCTCGATCAGTTCCATGCAGCGGCTGAGGTTGCGGTCGACGGCGGCGCGCGTGGCGGCGAGGTCTGGGGTTGGCCACGTCATGTTGTTACCCTTCGGTGTTCGTTCATTCTTCCCTCACTCATCAGTTGATAACAGGCCAATGGCCTCTTGTTCTTCCAGCACTCCGACCGCGAGGCCGTCATTTAGTTCCGCGACCGCTCGCACGGCTTCGGTCTCGGCTTCTACCGTGCGGTCGCGCAGGTGGGTCTTTACGGGGTCGTGGTGGCTGCCCCGGCGTCGCCACCAGCACGACTCGCCGCCAGGGCTGTACTCGCCGGGGTCGGTGTCGACGTCGGCCTCTTCAGCTTTCAGGTAGTCCGATAACATCGTCATCACGTCCTCCATTTCTTGAGTAGGCTGTCGATCGACAGCGAGTCGGGCTGCCCAGCCTTCTCTCGTCGCCGGGCGTGGCGCTGCCGCACCATCAGCAGCAGGTCGGCCTGCTGTTGTCGGGTCAGGCGCCGGCGTGTCGGCGGCCGCGGGGCCATGCTAGCCGCTGGGAGTACCAGGCTATCGAGACGTTCGGGCAGTGTCGTCGGCTTCATCAGGATTGCGTGGAGTCGGTGCGGTAGAGTTATACGCCAGATGGCGAACACATCACGTTAGACCCCATAGCCGCCGAGCATCAGCTTCAGCCGGTCCATCATCATGGCGCTCTCTTGGCTTCCGTTCTCCAGGCCGAGCGCAACGCACTTTCCATATGCCCAACCGACAGCTTCGGCATCAACAGACATCGCGTGCTCAACGGCGCAGCCTCCGCTGAACTCCACGTTAGCCATCATTGGCGAGTACAGCATGGGCGACCAAGACTTCGGGATAGCACGGCCAGTTCCAACGGTCGCGCCAGTCCATCCGAGCATTGCCGCAAAATCTTCCCTGATCGTTATTCCGTCTTCGACCACCCACGCCACAACTTCATTACTGCGCAGTCGGCATATCTCAGCGCATAGCGCCTCAACCATTTCTCCGTCTGCGCCACCGATGCGCTGTGCAATCGCAATTTCTAAAATGTCCATTTTCTCTCCGAACATGATGGCTAACCCGGCGTTCCAGCGGAGGCTGCGCCATGCTAGCCGCTGCCGAACTTGGCGCCGGTTACCTAGATCGTTAGCGGTCACGGTATTCAGCCGCCATGCGCGCCATTTCCAAGCCCCTCGCCGTTGAGCTTGCGACTATCGTCCCAAGCACCGAGGTAAGCAGCAGGCAATCGCGCCGGCTTCGGTCGCGTCCATCACCATGCTTGGCGCCCATCCGGGGCCGTTGATGAACTTCAACCACGTTTCAACGCTGCTGCCTTTGTCGGCACCCCATCGCGTTCCGGCCATGTGCTGCGCCAATTCTTCTGGCGTGGCGAACACCGGGGAAATCGGGCTGCCTTCGCTGACAGTCTCCCAAATCTGGTAGCCGTCGCCAGTAGGCGGCTCGCTGCGCGTCCAGTCGTCTGCCGCCTGCTCGGCTTCCGGAGATTCCCAGATCGTCCCGTTACCGTTGCATTCCTGGCACGTCCCCCACTCTTCCGGCAGTCCCGCTGCTGCAATGATCTTCTTCGTCGCAGACCATTTGTCGCAGGCGTCGTGCCCCATGAATGACGGTGTGCGGCCAGCAAGGCCCGCAGTCAGTTCTGCCATGTCCGCGCCGCACGTCTTTCCTTGCGTGCTGTAAAGTGGGGCCTCGCACAAATACGGGTGGCATGCGCCTCGCAGCGCGTCGGTTCCTGACAGCATCAGCAGCGACACAAGGTCGCCAAGGCGCTGGCTTGCCGTTGTGGCTCCGCTGCCACTGCAAGCGGCGCAATTGTGACTCTTCGCGTAGTGCGGGTTCAGGAAGCCGCTCCACGGCTTGTCCATCGGCCACTGAAAATCCAACGGCACGCGCTTCAGTTCTCTTCCCATCGTCTTCTCCTTAAATGCGTTCTAACTAATCGTTCCAGCGGAGCCACGCGATAATGCCGCTCAGCCCCCTCAACTCAAACGTTGGGCGTCACCAGTCCACGCGGGCCACGCTTCAACCCGGCGACGCCATTGCCCTTGCGCAACTTCATCGGGGCGCGCAAACCCCTGCCGTCTCCGGCTCTACGCTCTATATAAAATGGCCGGCATTTCAGCCGGTGCCGCGCTAGGCCCGCAGCAAGCCAGTAGTGGCCATGATTGCCTCCATCAGTTGTTGTTCGCGTCCTGCGATTCATTTCGCCGCCCAACCCGTCAGTCCACGCGGACGCCTTCGGCGCCGAACATTATGTTGACTCCAGTATGGCGTCAAGGTGGGCGAGCGTCTCTACGCCAGCATCTTCCAATCTGTCGAGGAGGGCCAGCGCGGTGTTCAACTCGTCGACGGTGTTGATGTCGGCGTCGTCGAGCCGGGACAGGAGGGCGAGCGCGGCGCCGAGATTGTCGACGGTGTTGATGTCGGCGTCGGCCAGCGCGTCGATCATCTTGACTGTGGTGTCCAGGTTCTCGATGTCCAGCTCGGCGGCGCCCAGGGCGGCGATGCTGGCCGGCGTGAAGCCCGCCTCTTCCACTGCCTCGAGGATGGCGCACTCGTCGTCACTGGGTTGCAGCCGTTCAACCCAGTCGACCAGCCACATGAGGTCATCCGGCAGTTCGGCGCGCAGCGCGTTCAGGGCGTGCTCGGTGCCCATGTTGTTGAGCAGTGTGGCGGTGATCATGTCCATATCCTCTTGGCTGATTTTACAACGGCGGGCGCGGGCGTACATGTAGCGCGTATCTGTCGGGCTTCGTCGCGGTAGTGGACTGCCGCCCACGTCGCGGCGGCAGTAGTGCAGAGCAGGACCAGCACGGCGCCGATAACGACGTTGTCCGCGGTTCTGGGTTTCATGGTTCCCCTTTCGTTGTGGGCGCGGCTTCGCCTTGAATACGTTCTGACACCATCGCATCAAATGAGTTCCACCTGCCGTGCGCTTCATCATAGGCGACGCTGATGCGCTGCCGCGAGTCCGATACGGCGCGGCGATCGTGCAGGCACTCGGCGAGGGCGCGGCCGTGCGCGATTATGGCGTGGTAGTGCGCGACGGCGCTCATGTCGCCGCGTACAACATGTATGCCAGCAGGTTCAGGACTGCGAACACCGCGACGGCTTCACGCCATGCAAATGGTTCGGGGCGGTTCATAGCTGCCACCCGCGGATAGCCGCCACTGCGGCGACGTACTCGACTGCCGCCAAGACTTCACGGCGGTCCGGCTTGTCGGCCCAGTATTCGCGGGCCTCATCTAGGCGCTTTTCACGGCATCCGATGCGAATAGATAGGCGCCCATCGCGCTGCCACCCATATGCAGTCCACCCATCTGGGTAACCGGCTCCGATTATTCCGTCGGCCCCGTACAAGTCGGCCCTGTACAAGTCGGCCGCGCTCAAGTTGGCCCCGTACAAGTCGGCCCCGCGCAAGTCGGCCCCGCGCAAGTCGGCCCCGCGCAAGTCGGCCCCGCGCAAGTCGGCCCCGTACAAGTCGGCCTCGCGCAGCGTGTCGCCAGCTACTGCCCGTAGGATTACTCCCGCCCTATTTTTTATGTCCACGTTGTGCCCCTCTTCAGTGCGCCGCGGTGCCGCGCGGCCCGGTCTGGCCCTACACTTAGGCGCCCCCTCCTGAGGCGCAAAAGTCTGGGGTCAGCGGGTTAGTAATCCTGTAACAGATCCCGCAACTCATCCATCTGCGACCGCGTGAACTCGCGCCGCATGGCCCACCCGCACTCACAACGCGCGTCATAGGTCGCCCGGTCCTTTATGCTGTCCACGTTGTATCCTAGATTGCCCGCCCAGTCATAGAACGACATGTCGACGGCTTCAGCGTCCGCCAGCAGGCGGTGCAGAACCGCGGCGGGCCGTCGGTCCGCGTAGCCCGATGCCGGTGTAAAAGTCGGTTCTGTACTTGCCGACGGTTACATGCCAGTGATCCATGATATCCCGCTCGGGATCCGGATCCCTGTCATCTTCGCCAATGTAGCGCGCCGAGAATGGGATATTCCAATCCGCCAGGGCCTTGATGATTTTGGATTGCCTGGTCATGACATGCCCCAATTTACCGGCCGACAGAACAGACCGACCTTATTTTCTTTCGCCCAAGTGAACAACTGGTCAAGGTTCTGGAAAATAGGCGACTTTGCACGAAACTGGAGCGGCGCATCGGCCGCTAGATATTCCGCGGTGTCGAAAGCAAAATCCCCCTTTTCACCGGTAATGATGTCGGTGCACTGAATTGCGTAGTTCATGCTGTAACTCCTTCAATTGACGGGGCACCCGTTAGGATGATAACGGCGCGGATGAACCGCGGCGCCCCTTGGGTTGTGGTAGCGATTAGGTTTTTGCCAGTATGCGAATAGGACTCGACTCGCATGCGATGGCCCCCGACTTCCACAAGTTGACCTATCTTATATTCGCCTTTCGGCAGGTAATAGAATCTCATGACTTCAGTTCCCGATGTAATAGTAGACGTCGCCGTCATCGGCGCGGAAGATGTTGCCGGCGCACTGCCCGGCCGCGGCGCGTGCCTCATACGCTATCCAGTCGGCGTCGTCGGAGTCCGGCGACAGGTCGGCGTCGCGTATGTCGCCGGCAATCATCTGGATTAGCAGCGCCGTCAATTCGCGGCCAGACCATGAGGCAATCTCTTCCTCATCCCACACCCCAAAACCGCAGGCGTGGTCGCCGGAATGCCTCGCGTTTCTCTTCGGTGTCGAGTAGCGGCCAGTCGGGCGCATCCTCGACGGCGGCAAGCCAGGTCTGGCGGCCGGCGTCGTCGCCTATCTCTGCTGCGCTGGCGCTGTAGTCCATAGGTGCGGCGGCGCGGAAAAATTCTGTGATGTTCAGTTCCATGGTATTCCCCTCTTCAGTTGATCGGTTTGGCCCTACACCTAGGCGCCGGGTTGAGTCGGCGCAAAGGTCTGGGGTCAGATTACCAGTCGATTCTCCAAGGGTTCCAGGTTAAGTCAGGCCAGCAGGCCGTCAAGATCCTTGTACGCGGCAGTCGGCGTTATGTCCGGATGCGCGGCCGCGAACTCGCGTGATGCCCAAAGCATGCGCGTATATCGCGTGCATTCTTTTCCGGATAGCGCCGTACGCGCCAAATGCCATAGGTTTATCAACTCTGCGGACTGGTCAGGCCGGATGAATCGGGGCTTGTACGCGGCGCTCATGATTGCACTCCATGGGTTAGATAGGCGTTACAAATGGCATGGTAGGCTTGCTCGTCATTTAGTAGCCCCTGCGCGCGCTGGCGCAGCGCCAGGGCAATCGCCGTGAGCAAGGCAGTGTTATAGTGCGGCCGCGGTTTCATGGGCGGGGGGGGGGGGGGGGGGGGGGGGGGGGGGGGGGGGGGGGGGGGGGGGGGGGGGGGGGGGGGGGGGGGGGGGGGGGGGGGGGGGGGGGGGGGGGGGGGGGGGGGGGGGGGGGGGCGGGCGGGGGGGGGGGGGGGGGGGGGGGGGGGGGGGGGGGGGGGGGGGGGGGGGGGGGGTTTGACGTCATCAACTCGGCGATTTGGGCGACGGCGTCGCGCGCCAGCTCGGTGCAATTGGCGCGGCGCGTCAGTGCGACAAGGGCCCAGTGCGGATAACCATAGGCGCCGCCGCTGTAACTGTTGTCGCCGGTTTGCCAGCTCCAGTCTCCGGAGTCGTCGGCGCCGATAGTAACCAGCATGCTCGGCGTAGTATCGTCGACGTCGCAATCATCATAGGCGCGGTATTCGTCGTCTATGGCCGATTTGAGATCGATTAGCAGGGCGCGGATATCCTTGATCAACGGCAACCGGATCTTAGGCATGTATTCGCGGCGTGCGACGCCGGCGGCCAGCAGTGTGACGGTTTCGCGCGCGGCGCGGCCGTAGTCGCCGGCGGACTGGTCGCGATACTCGCGGAATGAGGCATACGCCTCACGTTTGTTGGCGCCCGTATAGACGGTGCCGATGTTGCCGACAATCACTTGGTATTCCATGGTAGTCCCCTCTCACAGGTTACCGCGGTAGCGGCCGCGGCGCCGTAAAACTGTTGCATGCCCGATGTAAAGCAGTTGCCATGCCAGTTACTAACCCATTGATTTTATTGGCGGCGCAGTCTGGCATGGAAATTGACGCGTGCCCAGAATTGTCACTTTCATGTGACGTCGACTGACCAAAATTGTCACTTGCCTTCCGGACTGGCGGCGCGCATGGCGGCGCGTACGGCGTGCCAGGCCTGGCGGCCGCCGGATTTCATGGTGGCAATCCAGATCTTGTTGCAGGCCTTGCACATAGGTTGCAGGCCATCGGATTGCGGCGCGCTGGCGTGGTATTCGTCGGCAGGTTTTCGATTATGGCAGGCCGTGCAGCGTTTACCAAGACGGGCATACATATCTAGCCTGGCTTTAATTCGCGCAGATTTACGGCCGGCTAGGGTGTATTCCGTCACATTTAACTCGCGTTTCACGGTCTCACGGGTTAAATGCACGGCGGCCGATACGTCTAACATTGAACACAGCGTGCAGATACGGGCGCCGACGGGATAGTCCCAATCGGGTTTTGGAGTGCCGCAACAAGGGCAATAGGTCAGGGATTCGGGCTTTTTCATGGATTATGTCCTAAAAAGGTTAAAAATAATGGCGATAAAAGTCCTATTATTTTGAAACTTTTACAATAATAAAATAAGCACATGTAGCGCTTTCGCCAATGAAATCAAGCATTTGGGTTTCGGATAATACAGCATCACGCCGTATAACGGGCATTATATCGCGTTTTTGGGTGAGGGCGCAAGTATTTTGCGCGCGAAACATATAATTTCTTATTATTTTCAAAGTTCCTCATGAAGTGGTACAGGTAAACTACAGATTAATTAAAATAATATATATTTATATATATATATATAGACTTTCTGGCCGCCCGAATCCCTTATAAATCAGTGGTTTACGTCGCGGCCGCCCGACATTCATATTATCTTATTATTGTCGCATCATGCCTAAATAATGCATATAATTATAAGGTTATAACAGGTTTATCTGTATGATTTAGCGCTTTTTAGCGTCCTGGCGTCGGCGCCGCGCTAACGCCCAGCTGTTAGGCGGCCGGAGATCGATCCGGCCCTGCCCTGCCCTGCCCTGCCCTGCCCTGCCCCGGTGCCCTGCCCTGCCCTGCCCCTGCCCTGCCCCTGCCCCCTCCGCCCTCCGCTCTGCTGCCTGCCCGCCCTGCCCTGCCATGCCGCACGGCCGCCATGCCGCCGACATTTCCCCGCGGCTATGCGTTTTGGGTTCGGGCGGTTGGGGGGAACGCGGGCGCGCGGGCGGGGGTTCGTTCCATGTTGTGCACACGACCGCCCGAAAAACCGAATATGACAACTTCATAACACCAAAATTTTTGCCGCCCCGTAGCATGATATGACAACCTCATACTACTCGCCTGTCATGCTGCCGCCGCCAAAAACCCCCGCCCCCTCCCATAGTAAAGTGTAAAGAACTTAACTGCTTGACACTTAGCCGCCCGCATGCGATACTGCCGGCATGGATGAGATACCAGACCCCCACGAAAGCCCGGCCGCGCTGCGCCAAGCCGCGAGGCTGGAGGACGTGCCGGAGATCTACCGCAAGACACATGAGAGGCTGGCCGTGGAACTGGCGCTGCACGTCGACGACGCCGCCGACATCTTCGCCAGGTACGGCTACACCGACGACCAGGCCGTGGCGCTGGTAGAGAGCCCGGCGTTCGTGGCGCTGATGCAGCACGCCCAGAAGGAGGTCATGGAGTCCGGTCTAGGCTTTCGCACCAAGGCGAAGCTGATCGCCGGCGAGCTGCTGCCCTATGCCCACGACATTGCCACCGACCCCTACAGAGTGCGGCGGTGCGTGCAGACGCGATAAAATGGAGCGCCCGCGTTGCCGGCCTGGAGCCCAAGGAAGTGAAAGATGACGGCAAGACTGGCGGCGGCCTCACGCTCAGCATCACGTTCGCCGGCCAAGCCCCGCAGCAAGTAGTATCAACCCGAGAAGCACTAACCGTAGACCAGGAGAATTGACATGAGCATAGACGAACAGGCAATCGAAACCGAAATCCAAGCCAAGGGCCTCAACGCGCCGCGACTCTACCCGGAGAAGATTGATGCCGTGATCACCGGCGAGGACTACCACGTCTTCCCCGGCACGACGCTGACGGTGTGCTGCCTGCGGCTGCGCAACGGCTTCACCGTTACCGGCGAGAGCGCGGCGGCGAGCCCCGAGAACTTCGACGTCGATCTGGGCAAGAAGATCGCCCGCAGCAACGCCCGCGACAAGATTTGGGCGTTGGAGGGCTACTTGCTCCGCGAACACCTTTTCAGTCGGCAGGAAAACTAGCACGGCATGCAAAAAACTAGCGTGACGTGCAAGACCCCCGCAGCACCCAACCACCACAAGGAGAACTAGCATGAACACCGCAACCCATGAAGCCCAACTGAAACTGGCAGCCGCCCGCCAGGCCCTGGACGACGCCGCCAGCCGCGGCTTCCCCGCCGCCAACCAGCCCCACCTGACCGCCGCGTGGCGGGCGGCAGAGGCCGAACTCTACGCGCTGTCCGACGTCAACACGGCGCCCGACGAACCGCCTGCTGATGGCGCCGGTGCCGATTTGACCCTCAGCCCAGAAGCTGAGGCAGAGTTGAGCGCGGGCCTTGTCTCCGACGAGCCCGACGAAGCCGCTCCCAAGCACTCCCATGACAAGAAGGAGCCGCTGTGACCAAGCGCGTGCGCATCGAGAATGCCGACACAGGCACGGTCAAGATCGTCGTGCAGACGTGGGACAAGGGCTATCCGGAAGGCGAGCCCGACACGCTGGCCAGGGAAGAGATCCTCCACTCGCCGTGCGCCATGACGGGCGACAACACGTACATCACGAGTACGCGGTACCTCGTCATCAAGGAGGCGTGAGCATGAGCGTCGTAGCCTGGGACGGCAAGACGATCGCCGCCGACAAGCGCGCCATGTGCGCCGGCGCGCACTTCACCACGACCAAGATCCGGAAGATCAAGCGAGCCGACAGGTTCCCGGAGTACCTGGCCTGGACCGGTGACCAGGACTCCGGCGAGCTGATGGCGTCGTGGTACGAAGCCGGCGCCGATCCCACCGCGTTCCCGGCGTGCCAGAAGGACAAGGGCTCGTGGGCACGCCTGATCGTGGCTGACCAGAACGGCTGCCGGTTCTACGAACGCCAGCCGGTAGCCGTCCGCGTCGAGGACAAGTTCTCCGCCTGGGGCTCCGGCCGTGACTTCGCGCTGGCGGCGATGTACCTCGGCAGTACTGCCCGCCAGGCAGTCGATGTGGCGGCCGCGCTGTCCTCGGAGTGCGGCAACGGCGTCGATTATTTCCACCTATGACAGCTAGAGTCATCATCCACCCGCGCTGCCTCCACGGACCCGCCGCCGGCGCCCTGGAGGCGGTGCTGCACGCCCATGGCTTCGCTACCGGCGAGCTTGCTGTCGGCCCGCCCGGCGAGCGCGGCTACTGCGACCTCGTGCGGCTGATCGACAAGGATGGCGACACGCTGACTCTGGAGCGCATGGACGGCCACCGGTTCGAGCACCGCATCAACACCGACGAGCCGCAGGTGGCGTGATGGAACTTTCTCCCAATCACGCAGGTCAAATTCCAATGGAGAACCAATCGGGCATCTACGAGATCATCAATACCGCGAATGGGAAACGGTATATCGGCAGCGCGAAGAATTTCAATCGTCGATGGCGCCAGCACCGACGGGAACTCCAATCTCAGCGCCATGGCAACCAGAAGCTCCAGCGCGCGTGGGCTAAGTATGGCGAGGAGGCATTCAAATTCCTTCCTATCTTGACTTGTCAGCCAAGTATGCTCTTGTTTTATGAGCAGCAGTTGCTGGATAAGGTGAAGCCCGAGTACAACATCGCGGTAGACGCCCATTCCCCCACGCGAGGAAGAAAACTCGAAGCCGCCCACAAAGCCAAGATCGGTATGGCGCACAAGGGAAAAATAGTCACGCCTGAAACGCGGGCGAAGATGGCCGAGGCAGGGAAGAATCGGATTGTTACTGCCGAGACCCGGCTGAAGTTAAGCCAATTCCAGAAGGGGCGCGTGCATACGGAAGAGCACCTTGCTAACCAGCGGGCGGCAATACGCGCGCGCCGGGCTACCGTTCTGCGGCAGACTGAGGAGGTAGCACGGGCGAAAAAGACGGATGCCCAGCAGAAGCGGCGGGCAGCCAAGCGGGCAGAACGGCATGCAACTCCAGAGTACGCGGAACACCGAGCGGCAATCAGCGCCGCAATTTCCAGTCGCATGAAAGGGAATACGCACCTTCTAGGTAAGACGCTACCCCCTGAGTGGCGGACCGCGATCTCCGCGGGACTTACTGGGGGGAAGCGCACCGAAGAACAAAAGAGCGTGTTATCTGCCGCGCATGTAGGGATACAGCGCTCCGAGGCGTCTCGCAAAAAGCAGTCTGCGGCGATGTTAGGGAAGCCGAAAACCAAAGAGCATACAGCGAACATATCGAAGGGGAAAAAAGGAAAGCCGGGCTTACCACACACGCAAGCGCAAAAAGACAAGATTGCCGCCGCTGTGAAAGCAACACTTGCCGCGAAACGAGCAAAGCAATGCTGAATATCAACCGCACGTTCCCGCCAGTTGTGTCTGCATACATGCAGAGTAATGCGAGGCATAGGTTCATTCTTGGCCCGTTCGGGTCAGGAAAATCAGTCGGGTCACAAACTGACATTCCGCGCCGCGCGGCTATGCAAGCTCCATCGACACTAGATGGGAAGCGGAAAACACGTTTCGCGGTGGTGCGCCAGACCCGACCGCAGCTCCGCTCAACGACCATGAAGACGTGGTTCGACCAGTTTCCAAATGGGTCGCTAGGCAACTACCACGGGCTCACGAACACATACACCATTCGACAGGATGATATTTTTTGCGAGGTCGTGTTTCTCCCACTGGATACAGAAGACGACGTTAAAAACCTGTTGTCATACGAGTTAACCGGGGTGTACTTGAACGAGTTTCGCGACATCCCTCGTGCGATTGTGGAAGCACTCGATGGCCGGATTGGGCGGTACCCCCGAATAGAAGAGGGCGGGCCTACATGGGTCGGCGTTTGGGGGGACTCGAACATGCCTGAGATCGGATCATATTGGCACAGCATGCTAACAGGGCGAAACCCTGATGAGCCAGCAGAAGCGAAGCCGAACAAATGGGACGTGTTCATTCAGCCGCCGGCGATGTTGCGTGACGGCAGTGACTATGTGGTGAACCCTGCCGCAGAGAATTTGCAATTTTTGCCGCAGGACTACTACCCAGCGCTGGTCGAAAACAAGACTGCTGACTATATCCGCACTTATGTCATGTGCGAATACGGCCGCTCGAAGGGCGGGAAGCCTGTCCATCCTCTATTTGATATTGGCACGCATGTAGCGAAGGCCCCGCTGCTACCAGATAAGAACAACCTACTGCTTATCTCGGCTGACTTTGGCTTAACCCCCGCATTCTGTCTAATGCAACAGAATGCGTTCGGCCAGGTACTTGTGTTCGACGCAATCGCCACGTTTGGTATGGGACTGGAGCGGGCGATTGAGGAGAAGCTGCTGCCGCTTTTACGGCGTAAGTATGATGGATTCGACATATTCGTAACGGGCGACCCCGCAGGCGGGACCGGAAGCCAATCGGATGAAGTTTCGTGTGCGGATGTATTCCGTCGGTACAAAAACAAAGGGCTCGGCAAAATAAAATTTGCGTGGTCCAACGCTCCAGTTCACCGCCAAGGCGCGCTTGACTACTTCCTATCCCGCAACGGCGACTACGGTCGCAAAATGTTTCTGGTTGACCCTGGTGCGGAAGCGCTGATCGTGGCGTTAGGCGGCGGCTACATGTTCAAGATTTTTAAAGACGGTAGGCTAACTGCTGAAGTAGATAAAACCAACGAACACAGCCATATTGGGGAAAGTTGCGAATATGGTTGCATGTATTTCGAGCGCGGCGGCCGTCGGAAAGCCGAAAACACCGAACGCGGCGCCGTCCGCGCGCCGGCGAACGTCAACCCATACGCCACACCACGCTAAGGAAAAATCATGGACACCCCAACCCTACCCCCTGCCATCAACGACGACGCACTCAACGGGCTCGGCCGGCGCATCTTCGCCCTGTGGCCGACGCATGTCAGCGACCGCCGTCAGATCGAAGAGCGCTGGATGAAGAACCTCTATCAGGTGCGGAAGATATATGACCCTGAAGTGCTGAGTATGATACCGGCGGATAGGTCAAAGGCATATCCCGGCATGACGGCGTGGATGGTGCGCGGCACAATTGCAAGGCTAATGCAAATGCTCTGGCCACAGACCGAGAAGAACTACGGCGTGCGGGCGTCGCCGCTGCCCGACCTGTCGACCGAGCAGTTGCAGCAGGTACTCGACAGTCTGGTGCAGGAGAAGGCGCAGGGCGGCGACGCCTCGCAAGTCGAACTCAGCGACGCCGAAATCGAGAAGGGCATCCGCGAGTTCGCCAAGGGTAAGGCCGAGTCGATGGAGAAGAAGATCGACGACGACCTCCAGGAGATGGAGTTCGTCACGCTGGCGCGCAAGGTCGTGCGGTCGGCGACGATCTACAATATTGGCATACTGACGGGGCCGTTCCACAAGAAGGTAAAGGCGCGCACCTGGCGGCGCGACGTCAACACCGGCGCCTACAAGGCCGTAGAAGTCGACAAGTACAAGCCGCTGTTTGAGTTCCTGCCGGTGTGGAACCACTACCCCGACATGACGGCTACCGACCTGACGAAACAGGACGGCAAGTTCGACAGGCACATCATGACGCGCGCCGAGGTAGAAGAACTCGCGCAGCGCCCCGACTTCATCGCGACGAGGATAACCGACTACCTGGAACGCAACCAGTCGGGCAACTACAAGGCACAGTGGTGGGAGTCCGTGATGAAGGGCGAACCCAAGAGTGCGCAGGCGGCGATCTCCGGCAAGGAAAGCCGAAAGTACGAAGTGCTGTCGTACTGGGGGCACGTCACCGGGCACGAACTGCGCGGCGCCGGCGTGACTATCGCCGACGCCGACCTCGGGCGATCGTTCCACAGTAACGTGTGGATGATCGACGACGTCACCATCAAGGCGAAGTTGGCGCCGCTTGGCGAGACTGTCCAGCACCACCACATCTTCGTGTTCGAGGACGACGACCTGTCCATCCTCGGCAACGGGCTGTGCGACACGCTGCGCGACTCGCAGGTCAGCCTGAACGAAACGGTGCGCGCCGCCCTCGACAACGCCGGCGTGATCGGCCCCATGGCGGAGATCAACACCGACATGCTGACGCCGGGCCAGTCCATGGCACTCAGCAAGCACAAGTCGTGGCTGCGCGAGAGCAACGGCGGCCAGTCCGACGCCATACCGGCGGTGCGCAACGTCAGTATCGACAGTCACATCCACGAGCTGCTGCCGCTGATCCAGTTGTTCCTGAGCTTCGGCGACAAGGAGTCCGGGCTGCCGCCGGCGTCGCTGGGCGACACGTCGGGTGGCGGCAGCGAGGCGCTTCGCACGCAGCGCAACGCCAGCATGTTCCTCGGCGCCGCCGCGCTGCCGGTGCGCGACACCGTGCGTAACTACGACACCTTCACCATATCGATGATCTCGGCGCTCGTGGCGTGGAACAAGAAGTACGACGCCGACCAGAGCCGCGACGGCGACCACAACATCATTGCCCGCGGCTCGACGAGCCTGATCGCGAAGGAAGTGCTGGCGCAGTCGCTCGCCGAGTTCAAGGCGAGCCTGACGCCAGACGAGTTGCCGCACATCAAGCCGCGCGCCCTGCTGATCGAACGCGCCAAGGCCAACGACATCCCCATCGACGACCTGATGGAGGACGAGGACAAGGCCGAGCAGATCATCCAGCGGAACGCCCAGGCAGCAGGCCGCCATGGCCCAAGGCCAGATGGACCTCGTCACCGCCAGGTCAAGGAGGTTCTCAGCAAGGCGCTGGAGCACGAGGCCAAGGCATCATCCGAGCAGGCGGCGGTCGGAACGACGGTGTTGCAGACCATCATCGACGCCATCAACACCGGCAACAAGCACAGCGTCGACCGGGCAAAAACGCTGGTGGCGGCGCATGCAGCCGACACGGGACGGCAGGTCGGGCACGCGCAGGCCTTGACGGCGGCACACGGCGCCGATACGGCGCGGCAGGCGGCTAGCAGACCCGCGACAGGGGCAGCGACATGAACGTGATCAAGCAGGAACAACACAAGACCGAACTGAACATTTTCCAGTGCCGGAACGAAGGCGGCCTGCAAGCCATGCGCGACTGGCTGTACGCGCGGCAGGCCCGCATCAATACGGAGTGGATTGGCATGGCGGGCGACGACTTGATCCGAGAACAAGGCGAGGCGCGCGTCGTGGCCCGGCTGATAAAGCTGATCGACGACGGCCCCGCCATCAAACAACTACAAGGAGCATGACATGGCAACCGAGAACGATGATTTTGACGCCGCATTTGCGGAGGTAGTGGCCGCGATGGATGCGGCCCCCGCGCCGGCACCAGCACCTGAGCCCGCGCCGTCTCCCATGCCGACTCCCGCGCCGACTCCAGCACCTGAGCCAGCGCCCGAGCCCGCGCCGGCGCCGGAGGCCGCCCCTGAACCGATCGAAGCGCCCGCAGCTGCCGCGGCGCCAGCACCTGCCTCCGCGCCAGCACCTGCCCCCGCGCCAGCACGCCCCCGCCACACCGCCCCTGCGCCGGCACCGGCAGAGACGCCGGAAGCCAGGGCGGAGCGCGAGGCCCTGGAGGAAAGTATCACGCCCTACGCGCCGACCGAGGACGAAGTCGCGGCCCTGGAGCAGTTCAGGAAGGAGTTTCCGAGCGAGGCCAAGGCCATCGACGCCCGCCTCAAGTCGATCGACCGCGACATAAACGCCAGGGTATACAAGGCCGTGCAGAAGTTCGCCGAACAGATGGAGGCCCGGCTGGCGCCAGTTGAGAACACGGTGACGACATCAGCTATCGAGGCCCACGTTGCCGCCCTGCACGCCGCGCACACCGACTACGACGCCGTGATCGCGAAGGTGCCCGCGTGGATCAAGACGTTGCCGTCGTACGCGCAGGCTGGCGCGCAGGCGGTGTACGACCGCGGCACGACGCAGGACGTGATAGCCTTGGTGAATGACTTCAAGAAGGCGACTGGAGTAGCCACCCCGGCCGCGCCTGCACCAGCGCCCGTTCCGAAGCCGCCTCCTGCTGGAGCCGAAGACCTGACGCCGGTCGGCTCGCGGCGCGTCGCCGTGACGCCGAGGGGCACCCCGGACCCCAATGACTTCGCGGGGGCTTTCGCCGAGGCCGTGGCGGCCATGAAGTAACCCCCTTGCACAAAAGGTAAAAAGGTGGAATACTGGTTATATGAATGATCGAACCCTAACCTAACGCGAGGAGATCTCCGTGGCGCTTACCAACCCCTTGACCGAAAAAGACATTGCCGCAGCGATCGTTGACCCCGAGGTAAAACGGCTTCTGCGCCAAATGCTCGCCGGCACTACGATGCAACTCGAAGCTGGCGCCGGCATCACTTCCGGTACCGGCACCGTGTATCGATCCAGTGTCACGAAAGACAACGGACTCATTACCACCACGATCCTCATCGATCTCACGGGCCTGGCGTCATCCACTACTGACCTCGACATCATCGGCGTCGGCACCAGTCCGGCGCACATCGGTCAGGTCTCCGTCGCCCGCAGCGGCACGCTACTCAGCGGCAGAATGACCTGCCTTGAAGTCCCCGCCGGCGGCGTCGCCGACATCGACCTGTATTCCGCCACCGAAGGCACCGGCGTGTTCGACGGCGGCGTCGCCGCCCTCACCGAGACCGCGCTGATCACTGCTGGCGGCAACTGGACTCTGGCTTTGGTTAAGGCGATTGCTCAGCCGGCCGCGACGAGCCAGTATCTGTACTTGACCGGCGGCGCCGCCGGCACGGCCGCCACGTACACGGCCGGCAAGTTCCTGATCGAGCTGCAAGGATACGACGCCTAAGACCGACCGCATCATGCCGATTCCATAGGTGAGCCGGCAGAGGACGCTAACAACACCCAAACTCACCGAAAGGAAACACCATGACCACCGCTCTCCTGACGTCCGGCGACATCTCCAATCGCACGGCAGCGTATGCCATTGCCCCCCTCCTGAAGCGCCACGACGCCGACATGGTTCTGGAGAAGTTCGGCCAGACGTTCGTGATGCCTACCAATTCGACGAACGTCGCCAAGTTCCGGCGCTACGAAGCCCTGCCGTTGGCTACCACGGCGCTCGTCGAAGGCGTGACGCCCAGCGGCACCAAGCCGACCATCACTGACTACACGGCCACGCTGGAGGAATTCGGCGACTTCATCCCGTATTCCGGCTTCATGCAGGACACCCACGAAGATCCGCTGCTCAAGGAGTTTTCGTCGCTGTGCATGCAGCAGGCGGCTGAGACGGTCGAGACGCTGCGCTGGAACAAGATCAAGGCCGGCACGCAGGTCGGCTACGCCAACGGCGGCATCACGACCGTCAATACGCCGATCACCCTGGCTGCGCAGCGCACGGCGACCGCCGCCCTGCTGCGCCAGCGCGGCAAGTACATCAACGAGGTCGTGTCGTCCAGCCCGGACTTCCGCACGGAACCCGTCGAGGCCGGCTTCGTCGCCATCCATCACCCCGACGTGACCAACGACATCCGCAACATGCAGGGCTACATCCCGGCCAAGCAGTACGCCGGGCAGACCAAGCTGTTCCCTGGCGAGCACGGCTCCGTCGAGGACGTGCGGTACTGCCGCAGCGTGTTGTTCACGCCGTACCTCGGCGCGACCGGCGTGTATGGCGGCGCCTCGACCACGATGCGCAACACCGGCGGCTTCGCCGACGTGTATCCGGTCATTTACCTTGGCAGAGACGCCTACGGTATCGTGCCGCTGAAGGGGTCGAGCGCCATGTCGCTGATCGCCCACAACCCTGGCTCGTCCGGCACCGCCGACCCGCTGAACCAGCGCGGCACGCTGGGTTGGAAGTGCGCACAAACATCGTTGATTTTGAACGATTTGTGGGGGTATCGTCTTATGGTGGCCGTCACGCTGTAATCCACTCTGCTTGGGGCTACGGCCCCGGCGTCGAACCAACTTTTTAGGAGACTCACATGACCACCCCTACCAATCTGTCCAACATCAACTGCGGTCCGGTCCAGCGCACGCAGGGCTCGATCAGCGGCACCTACACGGCGGCTTCCGACGTGTCCACCACGAACAACGCCTCAATCGCCGCCGGCGTGATGACACTGACGCTGGGCTTCAGTCCGGTGTACTTCAAGATCACCAACATCACCGACCGCATCACCCAGGAGTGGTACAAGGGCATGAACTCCGGCGACTACCTCGAAACCGTCGCCGCCGGAACTCGCACCCTTGAGACCGACGACAAGATCGTCGTCGCTACCCGCACCGGCACCGGTGGTTCTGCCAGCCAGTCCGGCGGTTCGGCTGATACAACGCCGGCCGGCGTCGTTACCGTCACGTTTGACTCCGGCATCTGCACGGACAACGATACGGTAGTGTGGTTGGCCGAAGGCTAAACCGTGTCCGATACCTACCGCGTCTCGATCGAACGTCTGGAGAACGGGTTTGAAGTAACCGTGCCAGACGTTCCCGCGATCGAGGCGGCGAAAAAGGCGGCGAAAAAGGCGGCGAAGAAGAGTAGTGGTAAGGGCGGCGCAGAGCTGTGCAACCCCTACACCGGCAATATGACCAAGAGCTACGCGGCGGCGACGGTGCCGGACGTGATCAAGATCATCGAGGCTGCGCTCAAGAGCATCCCGCAGCAAGAGTTTGAAAGTGCGTTTGCCGAGGCCTCACGCATGGCGAACGAAGAAGATTGACTCCACACACCTAAAAACAGGAGCCTGAATCATGAGCAAACTGAACGACAAATTCACCGGCACGCCGGAAGCCGACGAGACTGAAGCCCAGCGCGTCGCCCGCCTCCGCATCAAAGCCGAAACGCAGGCCGCGCAGGAGTTCGACGAGGACGCCGTCACGCCAAGTTCCTCGCCGAGGCCCGCGACAAGCGTATGAAGGTGCTGTCTGGCGACGACGTCGAGTTGCCCACCGACACGCGCGGTTTCCCGCTGGATTACGACAAGATTGAGATCTTCCGCGGCCAGAACAAGCAGGACCTGCCCTACGTGCCGCTGTCGTTGGGGGGCCTGTGTATCAAAGTCCCTCGCGGCAGGGAAGTGATTGTCCCGCACGCCTTCGTGGAAGACTGCCTGGCGTTATGTGTCGAAGATATAACGATCCAGAGCCAGGGCGGGTACGTCACGCGACCAGTACAGCGTTTCCCATATTCCGTCAAGGGCAAGGCTACGCCGGAAGAGTACAAGGCGTTCCAGGAGCGCGAGAAGGATCAGGCGTTGCGCGAGACCGCTCTGGCGGCGTAAGGAGCTGTTATGACGCTTGAGGATATGCTGGCGTACTGTGCGTCGGAAGTCCTCGACGACCGTACGGAACTCGTGGAAGGCGACAACGACGACTTGTGGTCGGATGCGTTTTTGTGTCGCCAGTTCAACGAAGCCGCCAGAATCCTCGCAAGACGCGCGTGGGCAATCGTCGAGTACGGCGTCGCGCCGGCCGGCATCATAACGCTGCGCACCGGCGTGTCGTTGTACCATCTCCATCCCAGTGTTCTAAGAGTTTTCGACAGCACGCCGGCAAACCAGACCGCCGTTCTTGGCCGCACGGAAGACGCGCAGCTTCGCGACACGAGCCTGGGAACCCCATACCCCGGTGACGTGTTCAACGCCGTCGAGTACGGCATGGCAGCCAGCTTGGCCGGCGGCTTCGCCACGCTGTCTGGCGCCCCCTTCGCGATCGCCTCTGATGCGGGGTCGCGCACCGTCCGCGTGTTTCCGCCACCCACGTCGGCCCAGAACGGCCTACGTGTAGCGATGAAGGTGGCGCGGCTGCCGATCAACGAACTCACGCTTGACGACGTCGAAGCCGAGCCAGAGGTTCCCGCCGAATTCCACCTGCAACTCTGCGAATTCGCCGCAGGCAAGGCCCTTACTTTACCCAATGTGGATGCCGACCAGAAGGTAGAAGGACGACGCCTGCTGACCGCGTTCGACGAAGTGGTGCGGCAGGCCCGGCAGGAACGCCAGCGGGCCGAAGCCAGTACCTATCGGTGGGGATTCAGTAGCGCCACCGCAACGCTGGGGCGCTAGTGGTGGACAACAGCAACGCGGCGCCGCTAGACCCCAAGGAGGGCCTGTTCGCCTTCGACAACTTCCGCGGCCTGCGGAACACAGTCGGTGCCGACGCGTTCGCGCCCGGCGACCTGACGGCGGCGCTGAACGTGGACATCGACGACGCCCTTGGCATCGGTCGTCGTCGCGGCTTCTCGACCGTCGTCACCGCCTCTGTCGACCGCGACGTATGGGCGAACGACGGCGTATGCCTGGGTGTCGGCGGCGACGCCCTGAAGTTGATCAACCCCGACTACACCACGACGACGCTGCGCGCCGGCCTGACGCCGGGCAGGCCGCTTGCCTACGAGATGGTGGGCCAGCGTGTGTTCTGGTCGAATGGCGTCGAGAGCGGCGTCGTGCAAAACGGCGCCAGCCGATCTTGGGGGCTCGCCGTGCCCGGCTGGCCGGCAGCCGCTGCTGTCGGCGGCGACCTGCTGGCGGGGCTGTACCAGTACGCCGTGACGTACCTCCGCAGCGACGGTCAGGAGAGCGGCGCCAGGATAGCCGGCACGATCACGCTGGGCTCTACCGGCGGCGTATCGCTGTCATCGGTGCCGGTCTCTGCCGACCCCACGGTAGCGCTCAAGGCCATCTACGCGACTTCGGTAGGCGGCGAGACCCTGTACCAGGTCGGCATCATACCGAACGCCCAAACCACATTCTTGATCGACACGATCCGGCCGGGCGCGTCGCCGCTGATCACGCAGTTCCTCCAGCCGCCACCACCGGGCGACGTCATCGCGAACTACAACGGCAACCTGCTTGTCGCGGCAGCCGACTACGTGTATCCGAGCGAGCCCTACTCGCCCGAGTTGTTCGACTTCCGCAAGTCCGTGCCGTTCGGCGGCGACGTCACCATGCTGGCCCCCATGCCGGACGGCAGCGGCATGTATGTGGGGACGTCGGGCCGCCTGATCTGGATACAGGGGGACTCTCCCGACGCGTGGCGGTACCAGGAGATCGCCCAGTACGGCGTGATCCCCGGCACCCTGGCGTACGGCGACAGCAACCTGCTGGGGCAGGGCGGCACCGTCGGTAAAGTCGCGTTCTTCGCCACGCAGCGGGGCCTGTGCGTCGGCAAGCCGGGCGGGCAGGTGCTCAACCTGACCGAAGACCGGTTCGCCTACCCTATCCAACCTCGTGGCGCCGGCGTAGCCCGCCGGCATCGTGGCATCGGGCAATACGTCTGCACTATGCAGGGCGCCGAGACCGCCGGCAACGTGGTGGCGTGATACACTGAATCAATACACCCCAACACACATCTAAAAGGAGTAATTATTATGGCGCTACGTTTCTCTCCCGCCCTCCAGAATTTCATCGCGTCTACCGGTTCATGGAAGGACGCCCTAGATGGGGGCATAATCGAAGTCTATACGGGCTCGCAGCCAGCCACTCCTGATCTCGCGGTCACCAGGCACGCTGCTCGTCACCTTCACATCTAGTGGTGACGCGTTCCCCGAAACCCGAGCGCTGGGCGTCCTGACGCTGTCGGTACGGGGCCGGGTCTGTCGACACCCTCACGCTGCTCGGCAAGGAACTCATGGGTAGCTCGACGGCGTACAACACATCTCTGATTCAGACGGCGGCCGACGTATGCCTCAAGATCAACCGCAACCCCAAGAACAAGTGGGTAACGGCGACGAACAGCGGCACGGCAGTCATCACGCTTACCGCCGTGCCGGGGCTCGGCGCGCTCCTGAACTCCGCCGCGCTGACGATCACATCGACTACGCTGACCTCTGCCGTCACCAGTACGACATTCGGCTCCGGCACCGGCGGCGGCACAGCTGGCGTGGATGCGGTCAACGGGCTCAAGATGGACTACAACGCCGCCGCCGGCCTGATCACCAAGGACGTGACGCAGACATGGTCTGGCACGGCAGTAGCAGTCGGCACGCAGACTGCCGGGTGGTTCCGAGTCAAGGGGTCCGTGTCTGACGCCGGCGCACTGGATTCGGGTGCCGTACCTTCGCATGGATGGTGCCGTGGCCACGTCTGGGGCTCAGATGAATATGAGTTCCACCAGCATCACGTACGGCGCCGTGCAGACCCTGAGCGCGTTCAACTTCACCGTTCCGCGGCATAATTCTTCCTACCCTGCCTAAGACAAGGCGGGGGTAAGGAGCGTGCGTCATGTCTGACCAATTTGTAGCCTGTACGTTTGGCGGATCTGGAGCGGCACATCGCCTGACGGCATAACGTGGACCGCGCGATCCATGCCGTCTTCCGCGAATTGGCAGGTGATATCGCGCAACGCGTCTGTATATTGCGCCATAGCGGTGGTCAGCGGCACCTGCGCTACTTCACCCGATGGCATAACGTGGACTGCGCAGTCCATGCCGTCTTCCTCGAATTGGCGGTCGATAGCATGGAACGGGTCGGTGTTCTGCGCCGTAGCAGACACCACGATCGCGGCTACATCTCCGGACGGCATCACCTGGACTGCCCAGACGCTACCGTCATCTGGCACCTGGATATCGCTGGCGTGGAACGGGACGGTGTTCTGTGCCATAGCGTACGGCGGCACGGCGGCAGCCACATCCGCTAACGGGGCTAGTTGGACCTCAAGGACGCTGCCGGCATCAGCGAATTGGCGTGAGATAGCGTGGAACGGCTCAGTGTTCTGTGCCATAGCGTACGGCAGCGCCAATGCCGCCACATCGCCCGACGGCATAACATGGACACTTAGAACGCTTCCGTCATCGACTAACTGGGTCGACATTGCATGGAACGGCTCGGTGTTCTGTGCGATATCGGAGACTGGCACGACCGCAGCCACGTCTCCAGACGGCATCACTTGGACGCCGCGAACGCTGGCAGTAAGCGGATGCAATTCTATAGCCTGGAACGGGTCGGTGTTCTGCGCTGTAGCAGGCACCACGAATGCCAATACGTCTCCGGACGGCATCACCTGGACAGCGCGTTCCATGCCATCATCTGGCACCTGGCAAGGCGCGATAGGGACCATGCCCTACCTTATAGGTGCAGCGCTAGGGTCGGTAGGAGTATCTGCAACTTCACCCACACTAGATACCGGGTCGAATGGTGTCGATGTATCGTCGGCGGCGCCAATACTGGGCATCACACATCTCCCACGTACCGGGTTAGAGTGCGCGGCTCCGGCACCCATCTTGTATGCCGAATCACTTGTTGGGGCTGACGTGACGGTAGATATCGCCGCCCCAGCCACCCAAGTTGAGATCGGGTGGGCGAGCATAGACTTGGCGGCACCAGCACCAACGTTTGACACTACGCTCCTAGTAGGGGGGGTCGTCACAGTCACCGCAGTCGCGGCGACACCGCTCCTGTCGACCGACGCCATCAACCCCGCCATCATCACGGCGGACATGGCGGCGCTGCCGCCGCAGTTGAGCGCCGCCATAGCAGCCGGCAACGTAATCGAGGCGGCGCTGCTTGCCCGCGCCCCGACGCTGCAAGCCCAGGCGCTGACTGGCGCGGTTGGGGCGCTGATCCTCGGCGCCGCCACACCTATCATGGCGGCAGCCGGATATCCAGCGTACATAGTCATGGCATCCGTCGTCGCGTCGCCGCCGTACCTCAGCGCGACAGTAGTGGCGGCGCTATCGGCGAACTTATCGCACGTGGGCGCTGAACACGCGCCGCGGTGCGCTCACGGAGTACAACGCCTTCGAGTTCCAACAGTTATGCCGTGTTCAATGGCAAGGTTGTCGCCGCTGGCCCGGCGGGGCTTGTCGAGATCGGGCTACAGAGCGACGACGCCGGCGTGCCGATCAACAGCACAGTGACTACTGGGCAGGAGTCGTTCGGCTCGTCGGAGCACAAGCGTGTGCCGCGCGCGTACACCAGTTACAGCACGGACGGCGACATGAGGTTCTCCACGATCACAACCGAGGGTGGCACGCGAACCTACGCGCTCGACTGGAACCACCTGCATGGCATACAGCAGCGCCGCGTGCCGGTCGGCAAGGGGCCGAAATCACGTTTCTGGCAGTTCTCGGTGACCAACGTGGGTGGCGCCGACTTCTCGCTGAACGACGTGCTCGTGATGCCGACCAAGCTCCGCCGCCGGGTGATGTAGCAGGCGGCATGGGAAACGTACGGCTACGACTGATCTGCGCGAAAGAGGACGCCGACGAGGCTGCGCAGGCGCACGCGCTCACCAAGAATATACGAATCGGCGAGCGCAAGGCGTTGCTGATCAACGATAAAGTATGCATCATCACTAGGAGCGCCGCGGAGAAGCGGGTCATCGTGGTTTCGGGCGGGTTCGACTTCACGTTCAATCCAGTAGCGTCCGCGTTACCTCCTGATCCAGACGATGTACGGGAGAACTACAGGAACGGAGTAAGCGGGGTCAGAGTTACTGAGTCCACCGCTGACGAACACCCGCTGCTGTCTGTAGGCGATCGGCTGCCAGGCAGATTGGTCATGCACGCGACGATAAACAAGGACACCGATGTGGTCGCATACACACCCCAGTTGGGCGTATGCGGGACGAGTACGTGGTACGGCGATTCGCCGAACGTGATAAGTTGGCACGGCATAGGAAGCATGGATGCGTGCGGAAACGACTACAGGGAGTTCTCGACCTCGGCGGCCGGCACGTTCTACACACAATTGGCATACGAGCGCACGTACTACCCGCGGCGGTCAGAAGCATATACTGCCCCCGATAGCGCGTTTCATTTGTTTGGAGATCGGTACTTCACTGTCACCGAGCCAGAATTAGGGTATGGCAGTCACTGCGCCGTCTACCGTAATGGCAAGCGCGTGGCGGTGGTGCCGTGGCCCGTGACAGCCGCATGCGAGGTCATGGTCGACGACAAGCCACGCCTGCGCGTGCTGTGCGTGCGGTGGTTCGTTGACCCCATACAGACGAATCTAGTGCAGGGTAATCCAGACCTGTTCTTCGAGGCATACAGCTTCACCGGGTTCTATCTGTATGACGAGCGCGAGGATGGAACGTTCGACGTAAAGATTATCGAAGTGCCATACATCAACCTGAGCACGCTGTCTAACGAGTCGATTCTCGCCCAAGCCCCACATTTCAGTGCTGACGGCTCGGTGTGCGCCGGCATTCTGGAAACCGGCTGGGGGCTGCGACCAGCAAGTATTATTGGCAGGACTTCGGCAGCAAGAACGTGCATGCGGCGGTAGCCTATGTGTTCAGCATCGACTGCGCGACGGCAGTATGTACTCTGGCGCAACCGGCATGCGTAGCCAAGATCCAGCGTGACGCCGCCGCGGCTGTGGATTCTAGGTACGAGCACGTCGAAACGAAGCAGACGCTGTGCGGTGTACCCTACCGCCGGCGGGCAGTTCCACGACGATGATCCGCACCGACAGCAAAACAGTTACCAAGAGTCACGCGGACTCGGAGGCCACGCAATATGCGAATGACGAATACGTATGGCGCGGCGGTACTGAAGCCATAGCGAGGGCGGCTAATATTCAGACAGTAATAGATATTACAGCCGCATGTCCACCACTATTGCAGGCGTGGTACTTGGCTGAGAATGGGGCTCCGGTTACTAGCAATCAGTACGTGTCATTCCAAAGCTACGGGAATAGTTATCTCGACCCTGACCTAGATCATACATATAGCGAATACCTCCCGGGGTCTTCAGGTGTACAGGCGCCTCTGTGGTCTGTCGGACTACTGAACGGGGATCTGTATTCGCCCGCAGCGTACACATCTGCATACTTGGCCGATCTTTTGGAGCGCTATCAGGTTGTTTATGGGAACATTACTCCCGATCAAGATGGGGTTATATTCAATGTTAATGGGCAAGCAACCTATAGAACGCAGACAACGGTGCGCACTCAGGATATAGGCATTGATGGTGCATCGATAGTAAGCGGGGCGGAAACCAGCGTTGACGTAACCGCCGGTCGGGATGTCGGTTTTGCAGGGCCTGGGCTGGTGTTCAGGTATATCAATCAGAATTCTTTTTCGACGGTAAGAAGTGGCCGAAATGTGTACTTTCAGTGGATCGTACTCTCGGGTGGAGTAGAGCCTACCCGGCTTCAAATACCACGGCGGCGCCGATGGACAAAGTTAGGGTGGCGGCGGCGGATATGCGGAAGGGGGCGGCAGTAATAAAGAACAACACGCAGAACACCTACCTGTTCCACGGGGTCAGGAACACGCAGATATGAGCTACGCAGTCGATATCGAGGAGTATTGGATGCTGGACTTCCAGCAACTGCCGGGGTGCCGACTGAACGCGAGCACGCTGCGTTTCTTCGCCGTGCACGCCGACATGCCGTGGTACTTCATCGGCAGGCCGACGACAGTGAACCGGCTGGTGCTCACGCGCACTGAAGTAGACCTGCCAGACGTCACGGATGGCGTGCCGGCGCCTAACAAGGCTGACACCGCCATGGCCTTTGTGACTCGAAAACTATGATACTATGTAGCATAGGCCATAGGAGTCTTACTACATGAATCGGGGTGCATGATGGCATTTGCTGAGGATCTTGCCGCCCAGCAGGCGGTTGTTGCGGACTTCACTGAGCAGGCGCAAAGCTATCTGGATTCCCTTCTGGAAGCCACGGAAGTTAGCTTCTCGAATGGGTTCAATATTGACTCCATTCTCCCAGATGCGTACAACTACGCCACTGTCCCCCACATCAATGACTCTCTACAGCAGGTAGGATTCAATCCGAACATCGCGATCGTGTCAGCTGCGGTGCCCACGCCCCCGACGTTGTCGTTCTCGACCGTCGCTGATGTCGCCGTGCCTGATCTGACAGCGGTTCCGCCGACGCTGAACTTCCCCGCTGTCCCTAGTTCTAACCTCCCGAATTCCCCGAATGCCGCGCCGAGTTTCACGTCGCCGACGATACCTACTGCGCCGCTGCTCAATCTCCCCGCAGTGCCGACGTTTGCCGCGCTGGCACTGCCTGATCCGCCGTCTATAGCGCTGCCGTCGTTCAGCGCGATCCCCCCGCTGGATGACTTGGTCGCCCCGACCGCGCAGTTCCAGTTCGCGGAGGCCGCCTACGATTCCATCCTGCTCGACCCCCTGAAAGCCATCCTCCTCGACAACTTGGTCAACGGCGGCTACGGCATCGAGACCGCCGACGAGATCGCGCTGTTCAACCGCGCCCGCGACCGCGAAGTCGAAGCCATGATGTCGAGGATCGGCGACGCCGGCCGCGCGATGGCTGCCCGCGGCTTCCCGCTGCCGCCCGGCGAGCTGAGCGTCTACGTCGACAGGGCATATCAGGAGATGCAGGACAAGGTGTCGTCGGCGTCACGGGACATCACGCTGGAGCGCAGCAAACTCTTTGTGGAGAATCGCCAATTCACCCTTCGCGAAGTCAAGGACGTCGAGCAGATCCTCATCAACTTCCACAACGCCGTGCAGGAGCGCGCCCTGAATGTGGCCCGGCTGACAATAGAGTTCTCCGTTGCCATATTCAAGGCCCTCGTGGAGCGGTACAGTGCTCGCGTGAACGCCTACCGCGTGGAAGCCGAAGTGTTTGCCGACAAGATCCGCGGCGAACTGGCCAAAGCTGAGATATACCGTGCGCAGGTAGAGAGGCGGTGAACGTCGGCGCGCAACTCCAGCGTAACCAGGTCGAGACGTATCTGGCGCAATTGAAGGGCGTGGAGACGACAGTCGGCATCTTCCGTGTGCAGATGGAGGCCGCGAAGGTGCAGGCGGAGATCGAACGCATCAAACTGGAAGCCTATCGATCGCAGGTCGACACCTACACGGCGCAGGTGCAGGCCAAGGTCGCCGAGTTTGGCATGTACCGGTCACAGATAGAGGGCGAGACGGCGAAGGTACAGGCATTTGAAGCCCAGGTGCGGGCGTTCGTCGGCCAGGTCGGCGCCGCCGAGATCAAGTCCAAGGTACAGCTCGGCAAACTCCAGCAGGAGACAGAGCAAGCGCGCCTGAAACTGGCGGCGTATCAAGGGCAGTTGGAGCAGTACAAAGTCGATATAGACCGCCAGATCCAGTCCGGTCGGCTACAGATCGAGTATTTCAATGGGATAGTTGGCGCCACCAAGATACAATGAAGGAATTCTCGGGCGCAGCGCGTTGCAGCAGGAAGTGCTGAAGTCGACAACCCAGCAGAATATCCAGATCAGTGAGATGACGATTGCCGACGCCCGCGCAAAACTGGAAGCTGCTGTGGCGGCGCTCAAATTCAGGACGGAAGGCGCGCACTACGCCAGTGAGAAGTTTTATGCAATCCTAACCCAGTTGATGGGGTCGATAGGCACGCTCTCGGTTGCGATGCAGTCAACGTAAAAGGAACGATCATGGCTACAGGATATGGCGCGACCGCGGGATACGATTACCGCGACTACTATGGCAATTCCCCCGAAGTTCCGCCGGAGCAGAGGGTCACGTTGAAGAACATATTCGGCGCGCTAGGCGGGAACACGGCGCCGGTCAGCTCGCAGTCTACGGACGCCGGGGATAAGATGCGCGCGCTTCTTGGGTTGGCCCCGCTTACTGCCCCGACTGCGGCGCAAGCCGACGTGCGCAAATTGGATAACGCGATTGATGCGAGCAGCCCAGAGATGGTGAACTTCGGGGCTGTACGCGCGCCTACTGCTCCGGCCGCCGCGATAGCAGGTAACTCGGCCCCGTACGGGATGACACCAGTAGATACGGGCGTCTACACAACCGCAGGGCCGAACGGCCCCGTGACTCGCTTCACAGGCGCTGCGGCCGATGCAGAGCGGGCGAAGGATATCGCGGCCAGCCTGGCTCCGAGGACGAACGCCCCGGCCGCCGCCTCGCGGTTTCAAGCTGCCCCCGGCAGCCTGGCGTCATTCTTCGGCGCCGCGATGAACATGAAACGGGATGCGGCTACAGCTTCGGCAGCGCAGGCGCTGGGGATGAAATTGCCGGAGATCATGAAGACGGGCGCCGAGACGGCGAAATTGACGGAACTTAACCGGATCGCTGCTGCGGAACCCGATCTCGAAAAGCGCCGGCTGATCCTGTCGGGTCTACAAGCCTCAGCAGACCGCATTAAAATACCGCTGGCGAATCAGCCTACCATTGGTGCCGACAAGAACATGGTCATAGTCGAGGACGGGGTGCCCAGATCTGTTCCGATCAGACAACAGGGGGCCTTCAGTAAGGGGTCTGATGGGAGAATATACCTGATGGGTACGGACGGCAAGCCGCTGCGTGAGGCGACTGAAGACGAGCGCACGAGGATGGCAAAGAGTTTGGCAGAGCAGGGCGGCACGCGGGGCTAGGTGCTGAGTACATGGCTGCCCCGATTACATACACCCCGGTTGGCGACCTTCTAATCGACCAACTGGTCGAGCCGCCACCGCAGCCCGGCCCGTTCAGGCGCGGCCTGAAGACGGGCGTCGCCGACCTCAAGTCGATCGGCGGCGGCGTTCTCCAGTACGCCGGTCGCGGGCTCGGCGCCAAGCCGCTGGAAGACTACGGCGCCGGCGTCGTGGAGAGCGCCGCCGCCGAGGCCGCGCCGTACCGCATGCAGGTCGAGGATGTCGGCGCCGCGTTCGATCAGGGAGTCGGGCCGGGGCTCGGCGCCGCCGCCGACCTAGTCAAGTACACGGTCGGCAACCAACTGCCGATGCTGGCCACGACCGTCGCCGGCGGTGTCGGCGGCAGGCTGGCGGCTGGCGCGCTGGGGGCCACGCGGGCGGCTGCGGGCGTCAGCGCCGCAGAGAAGGCTGCCGCCGTAGCCAAGACTGCCGCCGGCGTAGCGACGCCGGGAGAGGCGGCCATAGCGTCGGCTGTGAAGGCGGCCGACCTCGGCACCGGGCTCGGTCTCGGCGCCTCGGCTGTCGGCATGGAACTCGGGCAGATCGCTCCCGAAGGACTGAAGCCCGAGAACAACGCCTCGATGCTCCAGATGGCTACGGGCGCGCTCGCCGCCGGCGCCCTGGACACCATGATTCCCGTGTATCTCGCCCGCCAGATGGGGCTGATGGGTGCCGCCCAGCGCGCGCTGACCCCGCGAGCCGCCGGCATCGGTGCCGTTGCCAAGGATGTAGGCGTCGGCGCCGCCAGGGTCGGCGCGTTCGAGGCCGGGCAGGAGACCGCGCAGTCGGCGATCGAACGCGCGTCAGCTAACCAGCCGCTGTCCGGGCCGGAAGCCGGCAGCGATTACCTGAACTCCGGCGTGATGGGCGCCATCATGGGCGTCCTGACCGGCGGCATCGCAGGCGGCGTAAACAGCATGCAGCGTCCGGTAGCCGGAGCGGAGCCCGTCGTGGCGCCACCCACGGAGCCGGCGGCACCCGCAGGCCTTGTCGAACCGGCGCCGGCGCCCCCCACCCCCGAAGCCATGCACGCCGACCTCGTGGCGCAGCACGCCGCCGCGACGGAACAACTGACGTCGCTGGGGCAGGCCGTAACGCAGGCCCAGCAACAGCACGACGCGCTGGTGGCTGCCCGCGCGCAACTGGACAACGAGTCCAAGATGGAGCCGGCCAGCGGCGCACCAAGAGCGAACTCACGGTAGCCAAGAAGGCGGCGACGGCGCAGATCAAGGCCGCGCGAGCACAGATCGAGGAACTCGGCGGCCAGGTGTTCGCCGCCAGGAACATGGTGGATGCACTGACTCCACAGATAGAGACTGCACGACAAGCCCTAACCCCACAAGGAGATACCAATGGCCTGCAAATCGAAGGGCAAGCGCCCGCCCAAGAAGTAACACCACTGACCTTCCCCACCATCGACTATCCCGGCACGCCGACGCCGTACGAGCGCACGGGCACCGTGCCCGACCTGGTACAGCCGGAGATCGCCGCTCGCGCCGCGCCGCTGGGCTCCGACACCATCGCCGACCCGAACCTGCCGGCGCCGGCTGAGGCCGAGCAGGTCGACCGCGCCGTGAAGGGCGTCCACGCGCTGTTCCGCGAGCAGCGCATGCCGCTCACCACGACTGAGGAAAGCCTCGCCACGCCGCCGCTGACTCGCCGCGAAGTAGCGCTTGCCAGAGTCGAGCAGCGCGCGCCGCGAGAGGCCGTCAAGAACGAGGCCGCCGCACAGATGGCAGCCGTCGAAGAGAACGCCATGGCGGTGATCGAGCCGCTGGCCGCGACGATGGCGGCAACCAAGACGAAGACCCCCAAGGGGCAGGCCAAGGTCGCCGCCAAGTTTGCCAAGGCGATGCGCGGCGTCGTGCAGGAAGCCGCCAAGACCGGATCCATCGAGGCGGCGCAGCAGTACGTCACCAAGAACCTGCCGACCGCGTTGAAGGGCCTCGGCGTGACTGCCGACGCCGTCGACATGGCCAAGGCCGTGAACGCCGGCGTCGGGCTGGCGCGGACTCAGTTCTCGAAGGGGGCGACAGAACCACAGACATCGCCGCGCCAGTCGATACAAGAGAGGCTCGAAGCAGGCAGAGCACGGCGCGCAAACGATCTGATTGCAGATTATGTCGCGTCTGGAGAACGCGGATCAATCTACCATGTTCGGAGTGATGGCACTAGCACGCGCGTAACTGAGGGCGGGACGCAGTTCCAGCGCTACCCAGTCCGGTTTGTGACTGAGAACGTGGCGAACAATCTATTGGGCTTGCGGGATAATTTCCCGGACTCGAAATTCACAGTCTCGTTTTCGGGCACCTCCGGTACTGTGTCTCAGGATGGCGTAGCCGCGTTTGAGTTTCAGGCGCGACCTAAGCCTGAAATCGGACTGCACCCAGTTGAAGATGGTGGCAGTTATGGCCCGCACGTAGGTAGCAAACTCAAGAGCGTGAGGCGAGAGGCCGCTGCGAACGATGGAACTAAATCCGGTGATCTGAAGTGGGAAGCGGCTAAATTTTTCCACGCAAACAAAGAGTACCTGACCGCAGACGAATGGAAGAAAGTACAGGCTGGCATGCAGTCCGAATCCCGCGCCGCCCTAACCCAAGACGAGTTCGAGGCCCTATCCCCAGCAGCCAAGACGGCGGCGCTGGACGCCTACACGCAGGCCATGCGCGCCAAGGGCACGGCGCTGCTCGCCCGGCTGCTCGGTCTCATCGGCGACCGGCCTGAACTTACGGTGTCGACCTTTGCCGCCGCGCCGGGTGGTCACATCGGCTCCTACACGCGCGTCGGCCCGCTCAAGGCAGTCATCAGCATGGCGACCAACGCCAAGGAGGGGCTGAGCGTAGCCGACCACGAGGGCTACCACTTCGCCGAGGACTGGCTGCTGACTGGCGGCGAGAAGAAGGTTGTCGCCAACGCGCTGCGCGACGGCAAGCCGCTGTTCGAGCAACTGAAGCAGAGGCTCCAGCAGTACGACCGCGAGAACGGCACCCGGCTGACCGACGAAGTCACTGGCGTCCCGGCCGAGGCGCGGGCCTACGCCTTCGAGTTCTGGCGGCGCGGTGAGTTCCAGGCTGACGGCGCGCTCGCCCGCGCCTGGCAGAAGATCAAGCAGTTCTTCGAACGCGTCGCCAACGCCGTCAACGGGTTGGGGTTCCAGTCGATCGAAGACGTGTTCGTCGCGCTGGCTAGCGGCCAGATGGCGGAACGCGAGATGGTGGCGCCAGAGGGTCGGGCGGCGTACGAGTCGCGGGCGCGCGGCAACTCGTGGTACTACTCGGCGCTGACTGACGCCGTCGCCGCCATGCCGACCCGGCAGGCGAGCGCGCAGGGCTGGCGGGATCAGATCAAGGGGTTGGTAGCCAGGGGCGCGGTCAAGCAGGTCGAACTCGACGCCGTCGGCTTGAACGAGTGGCTGGACTTGCAGGCCGGGATGCCCATCCACGAGTCGGGGTTCGCCGTCATAGAAGAGTGGAGAGACGGTAGTGGCCCGTGGGAGCAGGTCGATGATCTCGGCATGTACGCGCGCACCAGAGCGGAAGCGGAGCAGACGGTTGCCAGTCTCGGCGCGGCGCGGAGTGACAGCGGCGCGCAGGCCCGGTACTCGATCAAGGCGCTACCTAACATCGACTTCGGAAAGAAGGGCGGCGGCAAGATCACCAAGGACCAAGTCATGGCGTTCCTTGGCGAGCACGGCGTTCAGGTTCAGGAAGTGATGTTGGGTGAACGATCATCGCTGCGCATAGAGACCGATGGACAAGGCGAGTTCAATGTCATCGATAATGTAACAGAGGAAATTTTGTCCGTTGGCAATTCGTATCCGCAGGCAGAAGCCTACCTCGAACGACACAACGATAAATATACCGCAGACATCAAATTCTCCGGCTACCAACTACCGGGCGGCACGAATTACCGCGAGTTGCTGCTGACTTTGCCGGATGCAAGACTCGATGAGTATGAGCGTATTATGTCGAAGAGGGCAGGTGGAAGAGTGTTGACGCAAGACGAAGTGGATATACTACGCAACCCGCCAGACGTCAACAACGAGTTCCGCTCCTCCCACTTCGACCAGCCGAACATCCTCGCCCACGTCCGCTTCAACGAGCGCGTCGACGCCAGCGGCCGCCGCGTGCTGTTCCTGGAAGAGCTTCAGTCGGACTGGGCGCAGAAAGGGCGGAAGGAGGGGTTCAAGCCTGACACTACAGGATGGCGCGCAGAAGACACAGGGCGATTCTCGTCCGACGGCAAATCATACCGCGTGTATGACGCAAAGGGACGCGAAATTGGCGAGCCAGGAATAGGATGGGGCGCGCGCTCAGAGGAGGCAGCAATAAAGTTCGCTGCTGAGCGACAAGGTGGACCCTTTTCCGCCCCCTTCGTCGGCAAGACCGAAGCCTGGACCGCGTTGGTGCTGAAGCGCATGATCCGCTACGCCGCCGAGAACGGCTTCGACCGCGTGGCGTGGACGACGGGCGAGCAGCAGGCGGAGCGGTATGACCTTAGCAAGCATATTGACTCACTCCACTATGACCCCTACAACAAGCAACTGTCGGCGCGTAAGGGCGGCCAGCAGGTGCTGAAGGAACAAGGCGTCACGCCTGAGAAGATCGCCGATTATGTTGGCAAGGATGCGGCGCAGAAGTTGTTGGAGACCGAACTCAACGGGGCCGGTAATCACGAACTGAAGGGGGTAGACCTCAAAGTCGGCGGCGAAGGCATGAAGGGCTACTACGACAAGATCGTGCCGTCAGTAGCCAACGAGATCCTGCGGAAGCTCGGCGGCGGGAAGGTGGGGAGTAAGGGGGTTGCATACGCAGTGGGCACCCGCTGTTCGGACAACAGGGACATAAGCGGTAGTCAGGCTGGATGATGGTCATTCGGCCTTTTTGTCCAGACGAAGGAAAACGCGCAGGCGCTCGACGTATTTGGCAGGGCGAAGTCCCAGTGATGCAGCAACCCGGCTTCATCATCACCCCGAAGCTCGCCGAAGCCGCGGCGAACGGCCTGCCGCTGTTCTCCCGTGCCGCCGTCGAGATGCGCAACCGCATGGCTGGCGGCGAGCTGGAGGCCGTGCAGATCGGCGAGCAGTACGCGCGACTGGTGGAGAACGCGAAGGCCCCCAGCGACCTGCTGACGCGCCTGCTCGGCGTCGCCAAAGATGACATCGTCGGCGGCATCGGCAGGTGGTGGACGAACAACGTGTCGACGCCGAACTTCATCTCGGCGTCGTCGCGGGGCTTCAAGAACGTCTACCAGGCGTTCAACACCTACAGTCGCTATCGCAAGATACTCGGCGAGCAACTGGTGCGCGAACGCGTCCCCGACTGGTACCGGGCATCCGATGCCGACCGCAAGGCAGCATTCGATGTCATGCTGACGCGCACGCTGGAGAAGTATTCGACGTCGTCGCAGGAACTCGCCGACCTGCTCAACACGCTGACGCCGGCGCAGCGCAAGCTGTACGACCAGGCTACCGGCATGATCGCCGCCGTGCTGCGGCGCCAGTTCGACAGCCAGAAGGAAACACGTAGGCGCCAACTAGGTGCCGAAGCCTACGAGAAGTGGCTGACCGGCCGGCAGGAGCAGATGACGGCGTTACTCGATCAGGGCTACGTCCCGCTGCGCCGGTACGGCGACTACAGCGTCGAGGTCTACATGGAGGCGCCGGACGGCAAGCGGGTCAAGGCTGGCCTGGAGTTCTTCAACTCGCCGAGTCAGGCGAAGACGGCGGCCCTCGCCTACGCCAAGGAGATCGAACGCTCGGGCGTCGCGCTGAAGGTCGAGATGGGCAGGCGCAGCAAGAACGAACGCGATACCGGCGTCTCGCTTGAGCAGTTCCTCGGCACGCTGCGCAGGCAGGGCATCGACATCTCGCAGGCCGAACGTGAGCGCCTGGTCGTTGCCATGACGAACGCCGACTCGCTGGTGCGCACGCAGATGATGCGTCGCGAGGGCCTGGCCGGGTTCTCCCGCGACAGCATGCGCGTGCTCCACGAGTTCGGCGTCAACACGACGAGTGAGATCGCCTACGCGCGCTTCGCGCCGGTGCTCGACGCCGCCCTTGACGGCGCCGAAGTAGCCGCCGATATCGACGCCGTGACCAGCGAGCCAGTCATCACTGTCGGCGAGTCGTTCGGCCGGCGCGAGGACGGCGTGCCGCATAACCTGTGGGAGCAGGACGGCCCCATGTCGGGGTTCTACCGGGACCGCGCCAACGCCATGGCAGATACCACACTGGTGCCGGACCGGCAGAGCGAGTGGGCTACCAAGATGCGTACGGCCGGCGTCATGTACTTCATCGGCGGCTCCATCTCCGGCGCCGCCGTGAACACGCTGTCGATCCCCATGGTGCTGACGCCCTACCTGTCGACGCACACCGACTACCTGAACGCCACCATGACGTCGCTGAAGACGTGGAAGGACTCGTGGCAGCACTACAACGTCTTGCGCGACATGGACAAGATGAAGAACCCCGACCCAGAGACGGCGGCCCGGCTGGACGCCGCCGGCATCGGCAAGGAGATGCGCGCCGCCATCGTCGCGGCGGCAGATCATATTTTCGACACCGAGATCCACATGATGCTCGGCATCTCGCAGGGCTCCCTGTACTCCAGGAGTCGCAACGTCCAGCGCGCCGCCGAGGTCTGGATGACGCCGTTCCGAGTCGCCGAGCAGACCAACCGACTGGCGTCGTTCATGGCGGCCTACAGGATCGCCACGACGGGCGGCGGCGTCAGGCAGGCGGACGGCACCTTCAAGAAACTCTCGGGGCAGGAACTGTTCCGCTTCGCCAGCGAGACGGTGGATCAGACGCAAAATAATTACAACGTCAATAATCGCCCCGGCATAATGAACAACCCGCTCGGCGCCCTGATGTTCCAGTTCAAGTCGTTCCCGCTGTTCATCATCGAAGCCGCGGCGCTGATGTATAAGGTGAGCCCGAAGAGCGCCGTGTACATGCTGCTCGGGCTGACGGCGATGGCCGGCGTGCAGGGCCTGCCGTTCGCCGAGGAGATCCTGAACCTTGTCGACGTGATCTCGCAGCAACTGTTCAACTCGCCATTCAACAGCCGCCGCGCCATGCGCAACGCCATCAAGTCGGCATCTGACGCCATCGGCGCCGCCGACCTGTCTGACGCCGTCATGCGCGGCGTCGTGAACGAGATCACCGGCATCGGCGTGGCCACTCGCGTATCGTCTGGCTTCATCCCCGGCACGCGCATCGGCGCCGCCGACGCCGACAAGGGGCGCGTGCTCGCCGAGATCGCCGGCGCGCCGTTCTCGATGCTGCACGACGCGCTGAGCAACGCCGGCCCGCTCGTCAGCGCGGCGGCGGGCGGCGACTGGCGGCGGGCGGCGGACGCCCTGCGAGCCGGCGGCCCGATCGCCGCCCGTAACCTGGTCAAGGGCGCCGAGCAGCTCAGCACCGGCTACGCATCCGACTCCAGGGGGCGGAAAGTAGTTGATGTCTCAACTGTCGACGGTATCCTGCAACTGACCGGGCTGTCGTCGGCGGCGGTGACCAAGGCGAACGACATGGAGAGCATCATCATCCAGACCAAGGCGTTCCACACGCAGGTCAGCCAGGATCTGGAGGCCCGGCTGGTCAAGGCGTACCGTGCCGACGACGCCGAACAGGTAGCGCGCGTCCTCGACCTGCGCGCCAAGTGGAACGCCCAGAACCCCATGATGCCGATCCTGTCGAACCCGGCGGCGACGCGGCGTGCCATCATGCTGGCCGGCATGCCACTGAACCGCAGGGAACAGATCCTGCTGGGACGCCGCCTGGGCGCCGAGTTTGCCGACGTCACGGCGCAGTGATACAATGAAATGAAGGACATACGATGACCGACGACCTGAAGATAGAGCAAGGCAAGACGTTCTCGCTGATCGTTCGTTGGGCGACGCTGCCGTTCGTCTACGCCGCCATCACGGCGATCACGAAGGCGGCGCCGGCTGTCATCACCAGTTCGGCACACGGCGTCCCCGACGGCTGGCGCGTGGCGGTCGTGTCGGCCGGCGGCATGCGGCAGATCAACGCCAAGAACACGCCGCCCAGATCCACGGACTACCGTCGCGCGACAGTGCCTGACACGAGCACCGTGGCGCTGAACGACGTGAACTCGACGAACTACTCGACGTACACGTCCGGTGGCTATCTCCAGTACAAGACGCCTGTCGACCTGACCGGCTTCACGGCGCGCATGTCCATCAAGGATGTCGTCGGTGGCACCGAGTTGCTCCGGCTCGACACGACCAACGCACGCATCGCGCTCGACAACGCCGCCAAAACTATTGCGCTTACCATCTCGGCAGCCGACACGGCGGCCATCACGTGGCTGGAAGGCGTGTATGACTTGGAGCTGGTGTCGGCTACCGGTGTAGTGAGCCTCGTGATGTCGGGCGCCGTCACCGTAGATACCGAAGTAACCACAACTTGAGGAGATTGAAATGGCATTGATCACGACGACCAAGGGGGCTCATGGACGAGTCCCTGCTCGAAAAGCGAACCGGCGGGCTGGATGACGCCAACGAGACGACCGAGTGGGTTGAATACTGGCACGACGGCGAACTCGTCCATCGTTCCGCCGCCGTCGTTCTTAAACCCGTTGCTGGCGCCGCCAGCGTTTCACTGTTCTAATTAACTCAAAGGAGTATGACAAATGGCTAACAGCGCCGGCATGTGCACGTCGTTCAAAGGGGAGCTTCTCACAGGTATCCACGCCCTCGGCCCCGGCACGGGGGTTCCCGCACGCACCGTATCCACGGCGGACGTCGTCAAGGCGGCGCTGTTCCTGGCATCGGCGTCGCGTGGCGTCGCGGACACCGTGTATAACACGACCGGCGAACTCGCGGCGTCGGGCAACTACACGCAGGGCGGCGTCACGGTGACGATGGCCACGGCGCCGAGCACGAGCGGCACGACGGGCATCTTCACGCCGAGCGCCAGCTTCACGTGGGCTGCGCTCACGTCGTCGGGCGCGTTCGATGCCTGCGTGCTGTATAACAGCTCGCAGAGCGACAAGCAGATCAGCGTGCACACGTTCTCGTCGCAGTCGATCACGGCCGGCACGTTCACGCTGACCATGCCGACCAACGACGCCAGTAATGCGTTGCTTCGGATCGCATAAGGAGCACTACCATGACACCAGCACAACTTCAAACACTCAAAGCCGCCGTTCTCGCGTCGGTCGATCCGGCAGTGCAAGCAGCAGGGGCAAGCCGAAACGACACCGAATTGGCCCGCCTACTGAACCTGCCCAGCACGTTCTACGTGTGGCGCAGCACCGTTCCGGCCGATGAGGTAGCCGATGCCATTCTGTGGGACCGCCTCACGCCGGCAGACGCGCCCGATGGCAGCGCAATCCAGACCAATCGCCTGCTGCTGTGCCAGTCGAAGCAGATCAACTTGCAAGTGTTGTTGCAAGGACGCGACAGCATCGGGACGGGCAGGCCGAACCTTCGCGCTGGACTGTCTGACGCTTTACAGAACGTCCCGTCCGGCATTGGAGGCGCTACGCAAGACGCTGGCTGGGCAGGAGCAAGCCGCGTAAAAGCCACCATTACTCGACTGGCAACGGTTGCGGAACGTGTATTCGCAACTGGCACTGGAACTACTGGCATTCCAGGCAATCTGGTATTCGAGGGCGATCTCAACGTCAATGACATTGGCGAAATGTGGAATAGCTGATCATGGCCAACGAGAGCTACATCCGCAAGGGAACCTCGAAGCTCGTCAATGGCGAGGCTGGAGCCGCATCGGCGTTTTCGGTGGAAGGTGTGACCAACGCCAACGGCCGCGTATCCGATCAGATCGACTGGGGTGCTGCGCCGCGTCCGTCTTGGTATGAGTGGTCCTGTGAGGTTCAGTTTCAGGCAACACCGACGCAGGGTCTCGGGCTGGAGTTGTACGTCGCTGGAGCCCCTGACGCGGACAGCACGCAAATAGATGGCGACATCGGCGCAAGTGATGCTGCACTCGGCGACGTGGACATGCGCCGCAACCTGCGATTAATCGGCTACGTCGTGAGTGAGAACGCGGCAGCAAGTGAGAAGTGCGTCGCATCTGGAAAGTTCCAGTTCACGCAGCGGTACATGAGCATCGTTGCCTACAACGCCAGCGGTGCGACGGTCAATGCGACCGATTCAAACTTCCGCTTCGACATCGTTCCGTTCTACGTCCAAGGGCAGTAAGTGGCGGGGTATTTCGCAGAGGAGTTTGATCTTGCGGTTGAGCAGCCGCAAGACCCGCTTAGGGTAAGGCAGGAACTGCGCCCGCTCTACGGCTTGCAGCCTGGCGGCTTCGGCCTACTTGATACCTCTGGCGTCCCCCTGACTGCGGGCTCTGGAGTTTCTTCCGGGGTATCACGGCAAGGGCGGATAATCTCCCTCACTGACAATACAAACGGCTACCTACGCAATCTGGCTGTTTCTGCCAACTACCCGCTGAGTTTTGTTTTCGCGGGGTCGACGCCCTTCAACGCGGTCGACTTTCGCTGCCCGTCCATGTTGGCCACGGCGAGCGATAAAACAGTCCGATTTTTTGGCAAAAGCGATGGCTCTGTAGCAGCGCAGCATATAGGAGGCACGACAAGCGCAACGGCTACTAGCGCGCAGATTTTCAACTTTGGCGAACAGTTTACAGCTGTAGCAGTATTTGGCTCGGCGACAGATGTAAGGGTTTACGGCGCAGGACCTGTGAGCCGTAGTAGTGCATCCTCCTCGACAAACGTCGGTGCTCTTGTCCCGCTTACTCGCCTGGCATACGGCCAATACAATGGCAGCGTAGCGCTCTATCCGTGGGGTGGAAACATTGCCTTGGCGCAGTGGCTCAACGTCTCACTCACGGCGGCAGAAGCCTGGGCACTGGTCGATAATCCGTGGCAGATATTCGAATCGCCGCCGATAGACATCTGGGTGCCGAGTACGGGGGGTGCGACGCTCGCGCTCTCAGGCGTAGCCGCCACAGGAGCGGCGGGGCGCTAGCTCCCACCATCACCAACGCCCTTGCTGGCGTAGCCGCCACGGGCGCGGTAGGTACCCTCACGCCAACGGTAGGGGTGACGGTCGCACTCACCGGTGCCGCAGCTACTGGCGCGACAGGGTCGCTGGCCCCGTCGATGTCTGTAGCGCTGTCCGGCGCGGCGGCCGCCGGCGCGGTAGGCACACTCACGCCAACGGTAGGGGTGACGGTCGCACTCACCGGCGCCGCGGCTACCGGCGCCGTCGGACTACTGGTTCCATCCATCATCGCGGCCCTTGCCGGCGCGGCGGCCACGGGGGCGGTCGGCGTTCTCACTCCAGTCACCGGCACCACTGTCGCGCTCACCGGCGCCGTCGGCACTGGAGCCACAGGTTCACTTGCGCCGGCGTTCAGCTTGTCCATTACAGGCGCGGCGGCGACAGGCGCTGCGGGCACGCTGACCCCAGTCTCTGGAACCACTGTCGCGCTTGCCGGCGTCTCCGGCGCGTCGGCTGTCGGACTACTCGTTCCGGGCTTCAGTCTATCCGTCGCCGGCGTGTCCGCTACCGGCGCGGCAGGTGTACTCGTTCCGGGGTTCGGCCTGTCCGTCTCGGGCGTGTCCGCTACCGGCGCGGTAGGTACGCTCAGCCCATCGACTGGGACGTTCGTCGCGCTCACCGGCGTTGCCAGCACGGGGCAGTACGGCCTGCTAGCCCCATCGTTCGCCTTGAACCTATCTGGCATACTGGCTACCGGGTACGCGGGCGCGCTGTCGCCGCCGCTGTCGGGAGGCGTGATACGCCCGCAAGAGCTGTTCGTCGAACACGGCTTCTCCGAAGTGTTCGTGGCGACCGGGCGCCGTGAAACATTCGTGGAGGCCCCATGAACTGGATACTGGGTAAGATCGTCGGCAACCCGCTGCTGATCCTGTGGATCGCCGCGGCGGGCGGCGTGGCCGGCGGCGCCGCGTGGACGGCGCAGGGCTGGCGGCTGATGCGGTACAATCCAAGTTCGATGGCTTCGTGGCGACCGTGAAGGCGCAAGGCGTGGCGGCGCAGAAGGCGACGGCGGCGCAGGAGTCCAGGGACAAACTCAACAAGGAGCAGACCGATGCTGCCACGAAACGCGATCTCGATACTCTGCGCGCTGACAATCAGCGCCTGCGCAACACCCGTACCCGTGGCAGCTACGTGCCCGTCGCCGCCTCCACTCCCGACAGTCCTGACCGAGCCTGCTTCGACCGGCCCGAGCTTGGCGCGGCGCTACAACGACTCGATGACGAGGTTTCAGGACTCGTTGAAGAAGGCAGTGAAGCCGTGATCAATCTCGATTCCGCCAAGGAATGGGCAAGGAGAAGGTGAATGAACATCCACGAAACCATCGCAGTACCCGTTACGCAGAAGGTCGCCACGGCAGCCGCGGCGGGCGGACTTGGGATCGCCGCGTACTTCGGCATCACGTCGCAAGAACTGGCATGTTCATTGGTCTGTTCATAGCCTTCGGCGGCGGCGTGACGGCGGCGATGATCAACTTTTACTTTCGGCAAAAGCATTTCAACCTTGTCAAGGAATATGTCAAGTCCGGGGATTTCGACCGGCGCAAAGAGGAACGCAGGGGCGACATTTGCACGCAGTGCCCATTGGTCAAGCACCGCCATGATTGCGACAATATTTAAGCGACTGTTCCGGGCCGTCACCGCATTCGTGATGGTGCTGATCCACGACCCAGTGGCTGCGCATCAGAAGATCACCGAGGTATTGGGGATACGAGGATGACACTGGTACAGAACTGGAAGCGCATCATCACGAAGGCGTGGTCTATCCGCTGGATGCTCGTCGCCGCTTTGTTCGCCGGTATAGATGCGGCACCGCTGATCTTCGCCAATCGAATACCACAGGGTGTGTTTTCCATCCTTGCGGCACTGTCAGCTTGCATAGGTACTGTGGCGCGCATCCTCGACCAGCCTGATCTGGAACGTCGAGCCACAGACCGTCCGACAGACGAAGAATTTAAGGCCGGCAATGATTGATCGACGCGCTACCGCCGCCCTGTCGTTATCTGCCACTGCGCTGGTGAGCCTTGCGATCTTCGAGGGCTACCGGGACCGGGCGTACGTGCCGGTGCCCGGTGATGTTCCGACGATCGGCTTCGGCACGACCGATGGTGTCAAGCCTCGGTGACACGATTACGCCGCCGAAGGCGCTGGAGCGCGCTTTGCGATGACGTACAAAATTTGAAGGCGCGCTAAAACACTGCGTCAGGGTTCCGCTGCATCAGCACGAGTATGACGCTTACGTAAATCGGCGTACAACATCGGCCCCGGTGCGTTCTGTGGTTCGACACTGGTGCGCAAGCTAAACGCCGGAGACTACATTGGCGCATGCCAGCAGATACTCGTTTGGGATAAGTTCAAAGGCAAGTCGTTGCGCGGACTCACTATCCGCCGGCAGCAGGAACACCAACAATGTATAGGAGAAACATCGTGAGTGCGGATCATTGGACATGAAGGCGAATCGTAACAAGATCGTCGACATGCTGGACAGTGCAATCGACAATGCGGCTACCGATCCGACGCGAGGCGATGATGAGTATTGATAGAGGCGCGGAAGCGGTTGCAGCAGATGTTTTTGTGGACGTAGAAGGCGTCACGGGAGTATCCCGAAAGTCGTGGGGACGACCATGGCCTTTATCGGTCGTTTCGTTCCCG